>JBOGVL010000230.1:0-4909 GCA_050692535.1 Actinomycetota bacterium
GCCCGAGCCGCCCCGGACCGTTCGCGTGGGTCACGAAGGGCTCGGAGGCCCCAGCTGGCAGGAGCCGACGGCGCTGGAGGTCGGCGCCGAGTCGGAGCGGCGCGCCACCGGACGCGACGTCCCGATGGCGTTCCTCACGGGCCTGATCCTCGCCGGCCTCGCGCTGGGCGCGATCGCGATCGGCCCCGGCCCGTTCGCGGTGCTCGCCGGCGTCGTGGTGCTGTTCGCGCAGGGCGAGTTCTATCTGGCGTTGCAGAAGCGGCACTTCCAGCCGGCCACGGCGCTCGGCCTCGTGTCGGGCGCGCTGGTCCTCGGCGCCGCGTACTACCGAGGCGAGGGCGCCATGCTCGCGATGGTCGCCCTTGCGACGTTCGCCAGCTTCCTCTGGTACATGACCGTGCCCGCGCAGCACCGCCGCAACGTGGCGGCCAACGTCGGGCTCACCGTGCTGGGGGTCGCCTACATCCCGATGCTTGCCGGCTACGCGCTCACGGTGCTTCGCCTGCCCGACGGGCGGGGGCTCGCGCTCGCGATCATCGGGCTCACGATCGCGTACGACATCTCGGCGTTCGGCGTCGGCTATTTCTGGGGGAGCCGTCCGCTCGCGCCGCACGTGAGCCCCAAGAAGTCGTGGGAGGGCGCGGTCGGTGCGACGCTCGTCGTCGTGGCCGTCGCCGTGGGTGCCGTGGCGCCGTCGGTGGGGATCCTCGACACGGTCGGCCGCTCGGTCGGCCTGGCGGTGGTCGTGGCGGTCTTCGCCCCGCTCGGCGACCTGGCGGAGTCGCTGCTCAAGCGCGACCTCGGCATCAAGGACATGGGCAGCATCCTGCCGGGGCACGGAGGCGTGCTCGACCGGATCGACTCCGTCCTGTTCGTGGCCCCGGCGGCCTTCATGTTCCTTCGCCTCATCCTCCTCTAGCGTTCCGGGGCGGGCCCGGAACGCTCGACCCCGACGACCGACGGTTCCCTCGAATCCGGGCGGTGCGGGGTACTCTTGGGTTCGTGCGTACGCTCGTGATCCTGGGGTCCACGGGGTCGGTGGGGACGCAGGCGCTGGATGTCGTCCGCCACAACCCCGACCGGTTCCGGGTCGTCGGCCTGTCGGCCGGGACCAACCACGAGCTCCTGGTGGGCCAGATCCGCGAGTTCCTCCCCCCGCACGTGGCCATCGCGGACGAGGAGGCCGCCGTCGACCTGCGCGAGCGCCTCTCCGGCATCCAGGGCGTCGAGATCCACGTCGGGCCCGACGCGGCCGAGATCCTCGCGCGGGACGCCGAGTCCGACATGGTCCTGAACGCGCTCGTCGGCTCGGCGGGCCTCGGGCCGACGCTCGCGAGCCTCCAGGCGGGCAAGACCCTGGCGCTCGCCAACAAGGAGAGCCTCGTCGTCGGCGGGGAGCTGGTGCTCGACCTCATCAAGGGCGAGCCGGAGCGGCTGATCCCGGTCGATTCGGAGCATGCGGCGCTCGCACAGATCCTGCGCGGCGAGCGGCGCGAGGACGTGAAGCGCGTGATCCTGACCGGCTCGGGCGGCCCGTTCCGCGGCTGGACCCGAACGGAGCTCGCGAAGGCTTCGGTCAAGGAGGCGCTCGCCCATCCCGTCTGGCAGATGGGTCCGAAGATCACGATCGACTCCGCCACGCTCATGAACAAGGGCCTCGAGGTCATCGAGGCCCGCTACCTGTTCGGCCTCGAGTTCTCGCAGATCCACGTCGTGATCCACCCGGAGGGCATCGTGCACGCGCTCGCCGAGTTCCGCGACGGCACGATGCTGGCGCAGTTCGCGCAGCCGGACATGAGGCTTCCGATCCAACTCGCGCTCGGTTGGCCCGAGCGCCTGCCGACCGGCATCTCGCCGGTGCCCCTCGTGGATCGGAAGCTGACCTTCGAGCCGGTGGACCGCGAGGCCTTCCAGGCGATCGACCTCGCGTACCGGGTGGGTGAGCTCGGCCTGACGTTCCCGGCCGTCATGAGCGCGGCGAACGAGGTCGCGGTGATGGCGTTCCTGGAGGGCAAGATCCCGCTCACGAGGATCGTCGAGATCGTGCAGGGAGTGGTCGACGAGCACGAGGCGCCCTCGTCGGTGCTCTCGCTCGTGAACCTCGAGCGCGCGGACGCGTGGGCCCGCCACCGGGCCGCCGAGATCATCGAGGCTCGGTAGCCCGACGATGGGCGCGATCGGCCAGGTCTCCTTCTTCGTCGCCTTGATCCTCGTGATCGTGATCCACGAGGCGGCCCACTTCGGCGTCGCGCGGGCGTTCGGGATCAAGGTGACCGAATTCTTCGTCGGCTTCGGCCCCAAGATCTGGTCGACGAGACGGGGCGAGACGGAGGTGGGCTTCAAGTGGATCCCGGCCGGGGGCTACGTGAAGATCGCCGGGATGAGCCCCTACGAGGAGGTCGCTCCCGAGGACCTCCCGAGGACCTACGGGGCCAAGCCCAAGTGGCAGCGCGCGCTGGTGATCGTGGCCGGCCCCGCGACCCATTTCGTGCTCGCCTTCCTGTGCTTCGCGCTGTGGCTCGGCCTCGTCGGGCAACCGACGGGCCGGAGCCCCGACCTCTTCGCCATCACCCCGCGGCTGGCAGGGGAGGTCTCGCCCGCGGCGGCCGCCGGGCTCCGACCGGGGGACCGGATCGTCGGCGTCGACGGCGTGCGCGATCCTTCGGTCGCGTTCCTGGTCTCGCGCACCCAGGACCAGGTGGGGACGCCGATGACGCTGACGATTGAGCGGGACGGCCGGACGTTCACGGTGGACGTGGTCCCGGTCATGACGGAGCTCGCGGGGGAGCAAGTGGCGCGGATCGGCGTCGAGCTCGGCGAGGGTCGCCGGGAGACGGCCGGGATCGTCGGCTCCGTCGCGGGAGGGGCGGACGAGGTGGGAGACGCCTTCGTGGAGACGGTGCGGAGCATCGGCCGGGTCTTCGGGCCGGAGGGGGTCGGGCGGATCTTCGAGCTGGTCTTCACGGACGCGCCGCGCCAGCCCACCGATCCCGCGAGCATCGTCGGGGTCGGCCAGCTCGCCGGGAGCATCGCCTCGGATCCCGTCGGCAGCTTCTGGGACATCCTCTTCCTGTTCGCCGTCGTGAACGTGTTCGTGGGGTTCCTCAACCTCCTACCGCTGCCGCCTTTCGACGGCGGGCACCTCGCCGTCCTCGCCATCGAGAAGATCCGCGGCCGGCCGGTGGACATGCGGAAGGTGATCCCCGTCTCGGCCGCGGTGGCCGCGTTCTTCATCCTGTTCACGGTGGCCGTGATCTACGTCGACCTCGTGAAGCCCCCCGTCTGACGCTTCGGGCACGGCCGGCGAGGGCCCGAGGGCCCGACACGATTTCTCAACATCCCCCCCGAAGGCCCGCGACGAGCTGCGGATACGATGCTTCCCGTGACAACGCAGACCGTCCTGGTCGTCGACGACGAGGAGGCCATCGCCGAGGCCGTTCGTGCCCGACTCGAGAGCGAGGGATACCGCGTCCTGGTCGCCGACGATGGCCCCCAGGCGCTCGAGACGGCGGACCGCGAGCAGCCGGACCTGGTCGTACTGGACCTGATGCTGCCCGGCATGGACGGCCTCGAGGTCTGCAAGGCCCTGCAGCGCGATCGGTGGGTGCCGGTGCTGATGTTGACCGCTCGGACCGAGGAGGCCGACAAGGTCGCCGGCTTCGCCGTCGGGGCCGACGACTACCTCACCAAGCCGTTCAGCCTGCGCGAGCTCGCCGTTCGCGTCCGCGCGATCCTTCGCCGGGTGGATCGGATCGGCCACCCGGCGTCGACCGAGCCCATCGCTCGCGGGGGTCTCACGGTCGACCCATCGCGGCGGCGGGTCTGGGTCGACGACGACGAGGTCCAGCTCACGCCCCTCGAGTTCGAGATCCTGCTGACCCTGGCGCGTGAGCCGGGGGTCGTCCAGACCCGCGAGCAGCTCATGGACCGAGTGTGGGGCTACCGCGACTACGCGGGTGGCCGCGTCGTCGACTCCCACGTCGCGAGGATCCGTCGAAAGTTGGGCGAGGACGGCAACGAGCCCCGCTTCATCCGCACCGTCCACGGCGTGGGCTACGCGTTCCGAGAAGACGCATGAGCTCGCGATGAGCATGCGCCCGTTTGAGAAGCTGCCCACGATCCGGGCCAAGCTCGGCTCGGTGATCGTGTTCGCCGTGGTGCTGACGGTCGCCCTGGTGTACTTCCTCCTCGCGCTCGCGCTCCGGAACTCGTTCCGCGACGCCGACCTCGTCGAGCTGCTGCGGATCGCGCAGGCCAAGAGCGCGGCGTTGGAGGTCTCCGCGCCCGCCGGCACGTCGCTCGCGCGACTCGAGGGCGGCGCCTTCCTCTGGTCCGGGCGGGAGCTCGCCGAGCCGCCGACGTTCGAGGGCGGGGTCCACGTCGGCGTGGAGAACGGGATCGAGTTCGCGGCCGTGCCCCTCCGCGACGGCAGTGGCGGGATGCTCTACGCCGTGCGCGAGGAGCCCCAGTTCCTCGTCGCCTCGACGCGTTTCCTCCTCGAGTTCTGGTGGCAGCTGCTGATCGCCGGCGTCGTCGCCGCGGCCGTCGCGCTGGTGGTGGCGCGGTGGCTCGCTCGCGGGATGACGCAGCCGCTTCGCGACATGGCGAAGGCCGCGCGGAAGATGGAGGGCGGCGACTACCGGCAGCGCATCGTGACGGACTCCCGGGACGAGGTCGGGCAGCTCGCGGTCGCGTTCAACCGGATGAGCTCCGAGCTCGAGAGCCTCGAGCGCGTCCGCCGGGACCTGGTGGCGAACGTCTCGCACGAGCTGAAGACGCCGATCTCCGCCCTCCGGGCGCACCTGGAGAACCTCCTGGACGGCGTCGAGCGGCCCGAGCCCGAGACGCTGCAGGTCATGCTGGCGCAGTCCGAGCGGCTCGGCCGGCTCGTGGACCAGCTGCTGGAGCT
>JBOGVL010000231.1:0-4903 GCA_050692535.1 Actinomycetota bacterium
GTCCATGATGGCGATGTTGCCGCCGATCTCGAGCGCGATCAGGCGGTCGGGGGCCACGGCCCACGGCCGGTCGGTCGCCTGCTGCGGCCCGTCGTTCTGCGGACCCGCGCACCGGCCGCCCGCCGTGCGCTCGAACGTCACCGACTCCCGGTTCGTCTGCCACTCGAAGACGGCCGGTCGAGGCGACCGCGACTCGCCGGCGATCTGGCCAAGGAAACAAAAGCCCGTCTGCGGGCTGAAGACGACCGCGTTCGGCTTCTGCAGCAGGATCGTTCCTCGCTCCGGATTGTCGTTCGGATACTCCGTGAACACGATCTCGTACCGGGTTTCGTCGATGCGGAGCGCGCACGTCTGTCCCTCGAAACCCGCGCACCCGCCAGTCGGCGCTGCCAGATAGATCCCGTCGTCCAGGCGTGGGCCAGCGTTCGCCGGGCGGTCCTTCTCGGCCGTCGTGCGGTCCCCGCCGGGGAGGACCGGGCCGGATGAAGAGAGCCACCACTCGTACAGCGTGAGATCGGCGATGTCGTTCCTGATCGCGTGCGCGTACACGAAGATCCGCTCGTCCGTCCACTGGATGTGCGAGGAGCGTTGACGCTCGGCGGTGAGACTCTCGCTCGTCTCGAGCGCGTAGCAGAGCACTCGGCCCGCCGGAGCGCCGTCGATCGTGTACGAGCCGACGGCGGCCTCCTCGGTGGCACACTCCCCCTTCGGCGCCCGGGCGATGTTCGCCTGGACCTGGAACGCGGCGTCCATCGCATCCCGGTTGTCGAACAGCTCGTACAACACTTCGGTGCCTCCCGCGAGACACACCAGGGCTGCGAGCTCCTCCCCCGGTTCACGGTCGAACGGCAGGCACCCGACGCTCGTTTCCTCGGGGACGTAGCTCAGCAGCCGCTCCTCGTCGGGGGCGAGCGGACGATCGACCGTCCGGAAGTTCGGCTCGGGGGCGGGGCTCGGACTCGTCGCGGGCGACGGCGAGCCTCCCGCACCCACCGCGGCCGGCGTCTCTCCTTTCGAGATCGCGAAGACGATCACGCCCGCGACCACCGCGGCGCCGAGCGCCCCCACCGCGGCCCGCCAACGCGGCCATCCGGGCGCAGGGCGCTCCGCCTCGCCGGCCAGTGGGCCCAGTGCCCGTCGGACGTCCGCGGCGAGGGCCCCGGCCGAGGCCTGACGATTGCCCGCCGACTTCGAGAGCGCCTTGGCGACGACGTCGTCGAGCGCCCCCGGAAGTTCGGGCCGCGAGGCTGTCAGCCGCGGCGGCTTCTCTTGAAGGTGGGCGAAGAGCGCGGCCACCTGCGTCTCGCGGCCGTACGGGGGGCGACCGGTCAGGCACTCGAACAGGACGCACGCGAGCGAGTAGACGTCGGCGCGGCCATCGACCTGCTTGCTCTCGATCTGCTCGGGGGCGACGTAGTCCACGGTCCCGACGAACTGCCCGGTCTGCGTCAGGCGGCCGGTGGCCCCCTCGAGACGCTTGGTGAGGCCGAAGTCGGAGAGGTAGGTGAGGTCGTGACCTTCCGAGCCTTCTCCCTCGACCACGAGGATGTTCCCCGGTTTGACGTCGCGGTGGACGAGCCCCCGCGCGTGCGCCGCGTCGAGCGCCGAGGCCACCTCCCGCAGGATCCACGCCGACCGGGCGGGCGTCAGTGTCCCCTCCCGACGGATGAGCGTCGCGAGATCGCTTCCCGGGACGTAGCGCATCGCGATGAACAGCAGTCCGTCGGTCTCGCCGGCCTCGTAGATCGGGACGATGTTCGGGTGCTCCATCCCGGCGGCGATCCGTGACTCGCGGACGAAGCGCTCGCGGAAACGCTCGTCCTCCGCCAGCTGCGGGGCCAGGACTTTGAGAGCGACCTTCCGCTCCAGGCCGAGGTGGTGGGCGAGGTAGACGACGCTCATCCCGCCCCGGCCGAGCACCGAGTCGATCCGGTAGCCGGCGAACACCGTTCCCGAGGCGAGGTCACCCGCCGCCGAGCGGGCGGTCAGGCGAGTCGTGGGCGCCGGCGCCATCAGGTCCGGGTCCTGACGAAGGATCCGCTCCTGCAGTTCCTGGAGTTCGGGTGAGGGGTCGATCCCGAGCTCATCGGACAGCACCTCGCGGGCGCGGCGGTACGCGTCGAGGGCCTCAGCCTGCCGTCCGCTTCGGTACAGCGCGAGCATCAGGGCGGCCCACAGCCGCTCCCGCATCGGATGGCGATCCGTGAGCGCTTCGAGCGAGCCGACGACCGTGGTGTGGCGGCCGAGGGCGAGCTGGGCCGAGACCCGGTGTTCGATCGCCACCAGCTGCAGGTCCTCCAGCCGGGCGACCTCACCTCGAAGGGACGGCTCACCCGCGAAGTCGGAGAAGGCCGGACCCCGCCACAGTCCCAGCGCCTCGTTCAGGCGGGCGAGCGCCGAGGCGGGATCCGTCTCGAGGAGCCCACGCCCCTCCCGCACGAGCGCCTCGAAACGAACGGCATCGATTTCGGCGGGTTCGGCGCGCAGAACGTACCCGCCGGTCGTCCCCTCGAGCCGGTCCTCGCCGAGGATCTTGCGGAGTCGGTAGACGTAGGTCTGCAGCGTGTTCCGGGCCGTCTCGGGCGGCTCCTCACCCCACAGCTCGTCGATCAGCTGCTCGGCCGGGACAACGCGGTTCGCTCGCAGGATCAGGTGCGCGATCACCGCGCGTTGTTTGGGACCACCGAGGGGCAGCGGACCGTCTTCGGCCGAGACGTCCAGCGGGCCGAGGATCCGGAACTCCATCGCCGGAACGCTACGCCCGCTCCCGGCCGAAGGCGAGGCGCCGGTGACGTGCGTCACCCTCCAGCCGGATTCCAGCGGCCCGCGGCTGGCCTGCGAGCGCGCCAGCCCAGCGTGCGGCCATGGACACCACGAGCCGCACCACCAGCCGCTTCACCGCCACCGCGCTCGCCGTGACGGCAACGTTCGTGCTCCTCGGACCTCCCGGCCCGGAACCGGAAGAGGCGCCGGTCGTCGTGCACGGAGGCGATACGGCACAGCAGGAGACGGTCGACTGGGCCCTCGGGCGCTTCCGGTCGACCGGCCTGCCCCCGCTCCCCTCCTTCGAGGTGCATCTGTACACATCCCACGCGGACTGCGGCGGCAACCTCGGCTACTACCGGGCCGGGCGCATCGACCTCTGCACCCGGGACTCATCCGAGCCGTACGCGCGGAAGTTCGCGCTCCACGAGATGGCACACGCATGGACCGTCGCACACGTGGACGCGAACACCAGAGCGCGGTTCATGCGGCTCCGCGGGACCGCCGGCTGGAACGACCGGGGTCTCCCGTGGAAGGAGCGCGGATTCGAGCAGGCGGCCGAGATCATCGCCTGGGGCATCGGCGAAGGAGCCATCCAGCCGCTGCTGCCGGAGCCGGCGAGCGACCGGGAGCTCGTGGAGGCGTTCGTGCTCCTCACGGCCCATCGGCCGTTCAACGGGGCCGTCGCCGAACCTCCTCCCAGTGGTCAGGGCTCGCCGTAAAACCCGAACAACAGGCCGCGGACCCGCTCCTGGAGACCGTCGTCGGTGAACTCGAGCAGGTCCGTTCCGTGCTCGCCCGTCGGGAGGATGTCGAGCTCCGTCGGCGGCGGCAGGTTCCGGTACACACGCCGAACCTCCTGCGCGAGGCTCCCGTCGAAGCGGCCGACGACGAGGAGCACCGGCATCCGGACCCCGGCCAGCGATCCGGGCGCGATGCCGGACGGCTCGAGGGGAACCCCCGAGAGCGAGACGACCCCGGCGGCGGGAACCCTCTCGGCGGCGGCCCGCAGCACTGCGGCGCCGCCGAGGCTCGCGCCCGTGAGGTAGACGCGCTCGTGGCCGCGCTCGCGCAGGAGCCGGACGGCGCCGGCGACGTCCATCCATCCGTCACTCCCGGCGCTGCCGTCCTCGCTGCACCCCCCGTCCCCGCCCGGGCAGTAGCCCCGGAACGTGAAGGTCATCGCCGTGTAGCCTCGACGCGCAAGCTCTTCGGCGAAGAAGAACCAGTTCGACTGGTCCTGATCGCTCTGGTGAGCAAGGAGGACCGCGACGTCGCCCGCGCCGAACACCGTCCCGTCGATCTCGAGCCCGTCCTCGGCGCGGAACCGGACGGCCTCCGACGGCACCGGGGGCGGACTGGCCGACGGCGACGTCGTGCCGCTGGTCGGCGAGGAACCCGATCCGCTCGGCGGCGCCGGCTCTCCGCTCTCGCATGCCGCGGCCAACACCGTCAGCCACAGGACGATCACTCGCAGGCTCCAGCCCCAGCGCCGAGACACGCCCTCCTCCTTCCGACCCCTCCGATCGCAGATACGTGAGCGAGGCTACGAGACGATGCGTCCCGCGCGAACGACGAGGCGCAGATCGCCCAGCGCCTCGAGCCGCTCGAGCGGGTCCGCCCCGAGGACGATGAGGTCCGCCGGCGCGCCGGGATCCAGCGCGGAGGCCGTCATCGCCGTGAGCACCTCCTCCGGCGCCATCCGGACCGCCTCGTGGAGCAGGAGGGCCTCCCGGACGTGGATGCCCGGCGGGATCGGTCCGTTGCCGAGGTCGGTCCCGTACACGACGGCGCCCCCGGCTGCGCGGAAGCGGACGAGGTTGTCGCAGGCGACCCGAAGCTCGGGCGTCACCTCCCCGTACGACAGGATGTCGAGCGTCGACACGATGCGCATCGAGCGCGCCGCGGCCTCGATCAGGGACTCGGACAGTCGCTCGGACCACGGCGTATGCGCGAACTCGTCGATCCCGGCGCCGACCGCGCGGGCGGCCTGGCCAGCGCCCTGTGCGTGGGCCGTCACCGGCAGGTTGCGCTCGTGCGCGGCCTCGACGATCGCCGCAAGCTCTCCGTCGGTGGGAGTCGGCCCCGCCTCGGCGTTCAGCGACACCTTGATCGCGGCGGCGCCGAGCCCGGCCAGGTC
>JBOGVL010000232.1:0-4892 GCA_050692535.1 Actinomycetota bacterium
GGATATGCCCGGCCGGTCTGTCCGCCGACCCGGCCGTCGCGATCACGCGGGCGTTCGTCGACGCCTACCGGGGGACCACGAACGCTCCCGAGGCGCCTCGGGGTCTGCTCGGCCGGCTCCTGAGCGGCTAGCTAGGTGCTGCAGCTGGTGGCGCTGCACGTGATCGCGCCGTGCTCGAAGCTCGCCCGCAGGTTCCCGTTCTCCGTCGTCCGCACGTCGGAGGTCGGGAACCCGAGCCGCCCGGTGGGCCCGCCCTCGGAGAGATAGAAGGCCAGCACCGGGTCGCGGAGCGAGTGCGCGCCGATCCCGTCCTTGAAGTAGATCGTCGCGCCCTCGAACTTCTGCCGGATCCCGCCCGCCACCTGCACCTGGGGGGTCGTCGGGAGGCCGGGCGAGCAGCCGAGCGCGTCGTACTTCCGGCGGATCTCGCCCTCGATCTGGCGGTCCTTGTTGATCCACACGCGGTCGTCGCGAAGCCCCAGCGCCGAGCGCAGCGTGGCGCCGCTGATCGGCTCGGAGCCGTTCTCGCCGTTCACCATCACCGAGACGATCCGACCCGAGATCCCGCGCTGCGCGTTCGCGAACCCGACCACGGTCCCGATCCCGAGCGAGAGGTCCTTCGTCACCTTCGACGCCCCGTACGTGATCTCCCACAGCGCGTTGGGGTTGTCGGCGGTGTAGTCCCCCGGGTCACACACCCCGCGCAGGTAGTCGATCGCCGTTCCGCCCCACACGTTCTCGTTGTCCTCGGTGTGGCCCCCCGACGACGACATGTAGAAGGCCTGGATCGTGGTGCCGCCGTCCATCACGACCCGGTTCTTCGTGTCGTCGACCGCGTCCACCCACCGGTCGCCGTCGGCGCCGCCCTCCTTGTCCCAGCCCGCGTAGACCTGGTCGAACGAGCTGGCGTACAGGGCGCAGTCGCATCCGGCCCGGTGCTGCGAGGCGGCGGCCTTCGTGAAGGCGTACGTCCGCGCCGCGATCGCCTGCGTCTCGAGCGCGGCGACCGGCCAGGAGCTCGGGACCTCGCCCAGGCCGTACAGGTACTCCTGCGGCGTGATCTCGAGCACGAGTCGCAGGTCGCATCCGGGGGAACATCCGTACAGGCCGAACTCGATCCATCCTCGGTTGTAGGTGTGGCCGGCCTCCGGGACCCGGACGCGCGCGCCCTGCGGCTGGAAGAGGGCGAAGATCGGCGTCGCCGGGCCCCCGACGCGATCCACGGTCGCGCCACTCGCGTCGAGGATCCGGTACTCGTCGTCCGCGACCCGGACGCGCCAGGTCTCCCCGCTCGGGATCGTCGCCACGACGTCGCCGGTCTTGCGGTTCTCGAGCCGGATCTCGACGTCGCCCTCCTGGGCCTCGAGCCGCACGAATCCACGGCCCTGCGCAAGCCCGATGCGAAGCCGATTCGGCGGCGAGCCCTCCTTGGCGACCTTCGTGCCGGAGTAGAAGTGCGTCAGGATCCTCGGCGCGGCCCACCCGTCCTTCGACAGCCCGTAGGCGCCCCACTGCGACATGCCCAGACCGTGCCCGAAGCCGGAGCCGTAGAACGTGAAGTCCTTCTGGGCCGGGCCCTCCTGCCCGAGGGCGGCGGGTGCGAGCGGCAGTCCCGCGAGCACGAGGACGAACAGGGCAACCAGAGCTCTTCGCATCATTCGGATGTCCCCCGGAAATGGAGAACGCGCATGCTACCCCATCGGTTGCGCCGGACCCGCCCTTCCGCCCGAACTCGCCACCTGACCTGCGGAGACCCGAGCGCCGGACAGGAGGGCGCCGTCGGGGACCGAGGCGTCCGCGGCGAGGACCGTCCCCTCGATCTCCGCGCCGGCGCCCACCCGGGCTTTGGGGCCGACGATCGATCCGGCGACGCGGGCGCCGGCGCCGACCCGGGCGCCGGGGTGCAGGACGGAGTCCTCGATCCGCGCCCCGGCGGCGACCGCCGCACCGGCCCCGATCACCACCCACCGACCCAGGTGGGCTCGCAGGTCGACCTCGGCGCCGTCCGCGACGAACGGCGCCGCGTAGACGGGCTCGAACCCGACCCTGCCCTCGAGGATGTCGAAGTGCGCCCGGAGGTACGTCTCGGGCGTCCCCAGGTCCAACCAGTAGGCGTCCGACGCGAACCCGTACACGGGAAGCCCGCGATCGATCAACGCCGGGAAGATCTCGCGCTCGATGGAGACGGTGTCGCCGGGGACCCACGCCTCGAGCGCCGACGGCTCGACGACGTACGTGCCGGCGTTGACGTCCCCGGCGACGGGCTCCGAGGGCTTCTCGCGGAACTCGAGGACTCGCCCGTCGGGTTCGGTCGGGATGAGGCCGAACGGACGTGCGTCCCCCACGTGCGTGAGCGCGATCGTCGCCGCGGCCCCCCGGCCTCGGTGCATCGCGACCATGGCCGAGAGGTCGAGGTCGGTGAGGATGTCGCCGTTCAGCGCAAGGAACGATCCGTCGGTGTCGAGCGCCGCCAGCGCGTTCACGATCGCGCCGCCGGTCCCGAGCGGCCGGGACTCCGTGATCCAGGTGATCGCCGGGTCGCCGTGACGACCCTCGATGAAGGCGCGGAACGTCTCCTCGAGGTAGGAGCTGGAGAGCACCACCTCGTGCACGTCGTGCCTCGCCAGGTGATCGAGGACGTGATCGAGGCTCGCCCGGTCCATGAGGGGCACGAGGGGTTTGGGGATCGTCTCGGTGATCGGCCGCAGCCGCGTGCCCTCGCCGCCGACGAGCACCACGGCCTTCATGGGGCGGCGAGCCGATCCCGCAGCGCGACGATCTCCGCCCGGGCGCGAAGGACGATCCAGGCGGCCGGCAGCGTCATCCGGCGCCAGCCCCGCGTTCGATGTTTCCGGTAGTAGCGATAGATGCTCGAGGAATGCATGACGTGCGTGCGCCGCGACCGTCCCGTCGACACCCCGCCCTCGTGGAGGACCTCGACCTCGGGCGTGTACAGGACCTTCCATCCCGCGCCGCGCAGGCGCGTGCAGAGGTCGAGCTCCTCACCGTAGAGCCAGAAGCCCTCGTCGAACCTCCCAACCGTCTCGAACGCGCTGCGGCGCAGGAGCATGCAGGCGCCGCTGACCCAGTGCACCTCCCGTTCGGTCCGCCGGTCCCAACCCGTCTGCTTGTAGGAGCGCGTGTAGGGGTTCCCCGGCGCGAACGGTCCCAGGAACGCGTGCCCCACCGCCTGCCCGACGGTGGGGAAGACCCTCCCGCTCTCGTAGATCGTGCCGTCCGCGTTGCGCACCATCGGCCCGAGGAGCGCGACGTCGGGTCGCCCCTCGCCGACCTTCACCATCGTCGCGAGGTCGCCCCTCCAGACCTCGGCGTCGGGGTTCAGGAACAGGATCCACGGCGCGTCGGTCTGGACCGCGCCCTGGTTCCATGCGGCCGACAGCCCCCGGTTCGAGGCGTTCTCGATCAGGCGCATCCTCGGCTGCTCCTCCTTCGCCCGGCGTGCGCTTCCGTCGCGCGACGCGTTGTCCACCACGACCACGTCGAGCGAGACCCCGCCGGCCCCCTCGAACACCGAGGCGATGCATCGGGCGAGGTAGACCCCGGAGTTGTAGTTGACGACGACGACGGCCAGCTCCGCCCCCCGGGGTGCCGGCTCGCCGCTCGAACCCGGTCCCGTCATCAGGAGTGCGGCGTGCGGGAGATCAGGAAGATGCCGACGGCGATGAACGCAACGCCGCCCCAGCGGAGCGCGGGCACCTGCTCGTCGAGGACGAAGGTGTCGAAGAGCAGGATCATCACGTACGTGAGCGCCGCGAACGGGTAGGCGAACGACAGCGACGCGCGCGACAGCACGACCAGCCACACGACGGCCGAGAGCCCGAACAGCGCGAGGCCGCCCCACACGAAGGGCTCCGCGACGAGGGCCTTGAGCGAGGCGCCGTTCAGCGAGAACTTGTCGGGCGTGAGCTCCGCGTTCACCTGGTTCATGCCCTGCTTGAGTGCGAGCTGCGCGACGGCGGCGAGGCCGACCGACAGCAGGATCATCGCGATGAGCATCGTGGGGGGTCCTTTCTCGGCGTCGGGCTCGGAGGGATGCACCTCGGGGGTTCGCGCCTCGGGCGAGGTCACAGGTCCTCGACCTCCACATCGACGGGCACGTCGACCCGCTCCTGCACCCTCGGCGCGTCCACGACCTCGAACAGGTAGCGCTGCGTCTGCACGTGATACAGGTGCCCGGACTCCCGAGAGCTCAGGCCCACCGTCACCCAGTACTTGCCCGCGCCGTACGGGAACCCGTCGATCCGGAAGCGCACGCGTTTCTTGCCGTCCAGGTGGCCGAGGTCGACACCTGCTCGGGAGGTGCGGGCCTGCAGGACCGGATGGTTGGTGGCCCCGTCGAGTACGGCGACGTCGACGTCGAGGTCGTCGACGGGCGAGTTCGTCCGAACGTCGACCTGGACCGTGAGCGGGTCGCCACGCAGCACGGGGCCGTCGCTCGCCCCGCTCGACCGCACGAGGTGGACCTCGACGATCTCCGCCTCGCGGGTGCCCTGCTCGGGGACGAAGCCGGGGTCGGTGACCCCGAGCAGCACGTAGCGCATCTCGCGCACCACGTCGTCGGGCGCGCCGACCGCGTGCAGCCGGCCGTGGTGCAGCATCGCCGCGCGATCGCAGATCTCGCGGACCGTGTCGAGCGCGTGGGTCACGAGCACGATCGTCCGGCCCTGTTGCTGGAACTGCCGGACGCGTTCGATGCACTTGGCCTGGAAGGCCTCGTCGCCGACTGCGAGCACCTCGTCGACCAGCAGGACGTCGGGGTCGACGTGCACGGCGACCGCGAAGCCCAGCCGGACCAGCATGCCCGAGGAGTAGAACTTCACCTGGTTCTCCATGAAGTCCTCCAGCTCGGCGAACGCGACGATCTCCTCGTA
>JBOGVL010000233.1:0-4888 GCA_050692535.1 Actinomycetota bacterium
ACGGCGACCAGGCCCAAGTATGTCGCGGTGCCGAGGATGGCCCGCACCGCGGCCGCATCGGCGATCGACACCATCGGGTATCCCTGTGCCGGGACGAAGCCGTTCCCGTGCAGGATTGGCTGACCGAGCAGGAACGAGCCGGCGCTCGCGATGAGGCCGGCGACGGCGACCGACCCGACGAGCACCGCCGCCTTGGCGAGCACGACGGCCGATCTCCAGGGCATCGCGGCGAAGGTGGTGCGGATCATGCCTTTCGCGTACTCGGAGGTCGCGACCAGGACGCCGAGAGCGACGAACGCGATCTGACCGAGATACGCCCCGCCCAGGCTGTTCAGAACGACGTCCTCGTCCCCGCAGCCGGGCCTCCCGGGCACGCAACCCGGAGGTGCGCCGCTCGTGTCGACCGCCGAGCAGACCAGGAGGCCGAAGGCGATGGTCGATCCCACGGCCGCGAGGAGCAGCCACGGCGTGCTCGGTACCGACCGGAGCTTCGTCCACTCGGCCCGGACGGCCCGCTCCATCCGAGCGTGGCTAGACATCGCGCCGCTCCAGCGTCCACATGCCCACGAGAAGCGCGGCGAGCGCCCACGCCGCAGTGACCGCGAGACCTCCCCACGGACCGAGCGGCGGCACGTCGTACTTGTCCGCGGTGATCTGGATCGAGAGCCCGGCCGCCGGTGCGGCCTGTTGGAGCAGCTCGCGGATGCGTCCGGTGAAGAACTCCATCAGAACGGTCGGCACGAGGACGAGGCCCACGGCCGCGGTCATCGCGGCGGCGGTGTGCCGCACGATCGCCGCGACGCCCATCGCGAACAGGGCAAGCAGCGTCAGGAACAGGGCTGTGCCCAGCACCGCTCGGAGCGCGGAGGGATCTGCCAGCGAGACGTACGGATAGGCCGGCGGCGTGAACCCGCCTTCGTGCAGGAGTGGCTGGGCGATGACGAAGGACACGGCGGAGGCCACCGAGCCGACCACGAAGGCGACCGCCGCCACGACGGCAGCCTTGGCACCGAGGGCGACGCTCCGGCGAGGGAACGCGGCGAACGTCGCCCGGATCGTTCCCGTCGCGAACTCCGAGGTGAGAGCGACGGCACCGAAGGCGACCATCCCCACCTGACCCAGCCAAACGCCGCGGAGACCGTTGACCACGACGTCGTCGTCTCCTCGCGCGCCGGCCTCGTTGGAGTTGGTGCCGCCGACCGCCGCGAGGAACGCGGAGAGCCCGACCGTCACGCCGACGACCGCGATCGTGGTCCACGTCGTGCTCCGAACCGACCGGAGTTTCGTCCACTCGGCATCGAGCGCCCGGCGCATGACCTACTCACGGCCGATCCAGCCCGCCGGCGGCGTGGTCGACCGCATCCCGCGTGAGGTCGAGATAGACGTCCTCAAGCGTGGCGCGCTTGGGCGTCAGTTCGAACAGGCGGAGCCCGCGCTCGCCGACGAGGGCCGCGATGCGCTCGGCCCCGAGGCCGGTGACCGTCAGCGCGTCGGGGCCGGTCGAGACCACGGCCGCCCCGGCGTTCGCGAGCAGCGTCATGACCTCGGCGAGATCCGGCGTCCGCAGATCGACGGCACCGTCGGTCGCCGAGGCGAGCAGCTCGTCCACCGACGCATCGGCGATCAGTCGACCGCGACCGATGACGACGAGGTGGTCCGCCGTCCCCTGCAGCTCGCTCATGAGGTGGCTCGAAACGAACACGGTCCGGCCCTCGGACGCGAGTGAACGAAGGAAGCCGCGGATCCACACAATGCCCTCCGGGTCGAGACCGTTGACCGGCTCGTCCAGCATCAGGACCGGCGGGTCGCCGAGGAGACTGGCCGCGATGCCGAGCCGCTGGGCCATCCCCAGCGAGAACCCGCCGGTGCGTCGACCGCCGACCTCCGAGAGCCCGACAAGCTGGAGGACCTCCTCGATGCGCGATCGGGGGATGTCGTTGCTCTGCGCCAACCACAAGAGGTGATCGCGGGCGCGGCGGCCCGGGTGCGTGGCGGATGCGTCCAGGAGCGCCCCCACCTCGCGGAGTGGGAAGCGCTTGCGCACGTACGGCTCACCCCCCACCGTCGCCGTCCCGGCGTCGGGTGCAGCCAGCCCCAGGATCGCGCGCATCGTCGTGCTCTTGCCGGCGCCGTTCGGGCCGACGAAGCCGGTTACCCGTCGAGGGTGGACCGAGAAGGTCAGGTCGTCGACCGCGACGGTGGCGCCGTACCGCTTCGTGAGCCCTCGAACCTCGATCGTCTCGTGCATGCGCCGAACGTACGCCGGGGGGGTCGCCTCACCATCACGCTCGGGAGCCGTTTCCCTGCTCCCTTGCCGGAAGGCCTTTCGCCCTGTGCGTCACCCCCGTGAGGGAGGCGCGAACCGGCTCCCAGGGGTGACGCAGTTGCGAAGGCTCCGGCGAGACAATGTGGCTGTGAGCAGATGGCAGGAGCCGACGGCAGCGGTGCGGCGTTTCGCACGGGGCACGCAGTGGCTCTGGGCCGTGGCGCTCGTCCTCGCGGTGATCTCTCTCGTCGAGGCAGCCCTCTACTCGGATTCGAGCGATCGAGGCGTCGCGATGCTGGTCGCGCTCGGAGCCACCGTGCCGCTCGCGTTCGCGGATCGTTGGCCGATCCCCATGGCAGCGATCACTACCGCTTCGGTGTTCGCCATGCTCGCGGACACGGTCCCGACGACCGGAGCGGCCGTCGTCGCCGAGGTCATCGCCCTGTACCTCGTCGCATCGCGGACGCGACGGCTCATCTCGGCGCTGTTCGCTCTCCCCTTCGTCGTGAACGCGATGTTCCCGATGGGCGGCGAAGACACCTCCGATATCGGACTCTTGCTCATGGTGGTCGCGGTTGCGGCGCTCGCGATCGGCGACGCCCGTCGCCTCCGGGGTGAGGCGATCGCCGAGCGCGACGCGAGCCGCCGACAAGTCGGCGAGACGATGCGCGAGCAGGCCGCGATGGAGGAACGTGCCCGGATCGCACGGGAGCTCCATGACGTGGTCGCCCACCACGTATCGATGATCGCGGTGCAAGCCGAGACGGCTCGGCTCACGACGCCGGATCTCTCCGAGGAAGGAGGGCAGCGGTTCGGCGACATCGCCGAGTCGGCCCGAGACGCGCTGTCAGAGATGCGGCGCCTGCTCGGAGTGTTCCGCGAGGACGCCGGCGGCGGCGGTGAACGCCATCCGCAGCCTGGGCTCGACCGTCTGCAGGAACTGATCGACGACGCTCGATCGACCGGAACGCCGGTTCGACTCACGTTGCGTGGGCCCGTGGTGCCCCCGACGGCGAGCGTCGATCTGGCCGCTTACCGGATCGTGCAGGAAGCGTTGACGAACGCTCGGCGGCACGCCCCCGGCGCCGGCGTTGACGTGGAACTCCACTACGAGGCCGAGACTCTCCATCTGCGCGTACGGGCTGACGGACCGGGCCCGGCGCCCGGGGCCTCGGACGGGAACGGTCTGATGGGTATGCGCGAGCGAGCCACGGCGGTCGGAGGCACCCTGCGCACCGGGCCAGCCGAGGGGGGCGGGTTCCTGGTGGAGGCAGAGCTCCCGATCCCGAACACTTCCACCGAGGTTGCAGGCGCACAGAGCGAGATCACCGGGTGACGATCCGCGTCGTCGTGGTCGACGATCAGGAGGTCGTGCGTTCGGGTTTCACGGCGCTCCTCGAGACCCAGGCGGATCTCGAGGTCGTTGGGACCGCCGGAGACGGCGCCGCAGCCCTCGAGCTGTGCCGGGAACAGCGTCCGGACGTGATCCTGATGGACGTGCGGATGCCCACGATGGACGGTCTGGAGGCGACGCGCCGGGTCGTCGCGGAGCTCGGCAGCAGCGCCCGCGTGCTCATGCTGACCACGTTCGATCTCGACGAGTACGTGTACGAGGCGCTCGCGGCAGGGGCAAGTGGGTTCCTCTTGAAGGACGCGACCGCAGAGGCGCTGTTCGAAGCGGTCCGTGTCGTGGCCAACGGGGACGCGTTGCTTTCCCCGAGCGTGACCCGACGCCTGATCGGCGAGTTCGCCAGGCTGCGGCCCAGCGTGCCCGCGCAACCGGATCGCATCCGGGAGCCCCCCCCCCCCGCGAGACCGAGGTCCTGCGCCTCATCGCCGAGGGACTCTCGAACGGCGAGATTGCCGAGCGACTCGTGGTATCCGGAGAGACCGTGAAGACCCACGTGAGCAGGCTCCTGACGAAGCTCGGCCTGCGTGATCGCGCCCAGGCGGTCGTCGTCGCCTACGAGTCCGGACTGATCACTCCTCGGACGGATGTGTGACCGGAACGCGATCGCCTCCTCCGCGCGTGGGAAGAAACGTGGAGTCAGCCCCTACGACTCCCCGTCGTCGAGTCGCTCGAGGATCACCACCGGAATCTCCCGGCTCGTCTTGGTCTGATACTTGTCGTACTCGGGCCAGATCGACGCCATCAGCCGCCAAAGCCTGGGCTTCTCCTTCGGAGTGGCGGTGCGGGCTCGCGCCGGGAACTTCTCGGCGCCGACCTGCACCCGGACCTCGGGGTCCTGCGTGAGGTTGAGGTACCACGATGGATGTTTCTTGGCTCCGCCCACCGACGCCACCACCAGGTACCGATCGCCGTCGCGGCCGTAGATCAACGCGGTGCGGCGGAGCTTCCCGGACCTGCGACCGCGGGTCGTGAGCAGGAGCGTGTCCGCGCCGCTCCACCGATGCCCGGACCTCCCGTCGCTGTCCACGTAGCGGCGGATGTGCTTGGCGACCCAGCCTTTGGGACTGTCGAAGACCTGCTCCGGCGGCGACATCACATCGACCATACCGTCGAGCGCGGAGGCAGGCCGCACTCACGTCCTTGGGGCAACCGGTCCGGAAACCGATCGACGAGACTGGCCGATTCACCGATACCGTGAGACGGTGACACAC
>JBOGVL010000234.1:0-4867 GCA_050692535.1 Actinomycetota bacterium
CGGCGCAGGGCCAGGATCAGAGGCGCGAGGCGCTCGGAGCGCCGGCGGAGGGTGAAGCGATGGACCTCTTCGGCGACGATCTCGTGCGCGCGCTCGATGTCGGCGGCGGTCTCGGCCGCGCGGACCGCCAGCGAGGCCTTGAGGCCCTCGATGTCGACGACGGTCACGTTGGCGAGCTCGCGGGCGGACGGCTCCACGTCGCGCGGCACGGCGAGGTCGAGGACGAAGAGCGGCCGCGTGCGGCCCTCGAGGGTCGAGGCGTCGACGAGCAGCCCGGCCGCCCCCGTCGCCGAGACCAGGAGGTCGGCCTCCGCCAGCGCCAGCGGGAGCTGCGCGAGCTCGCCGTGCTCGGCCGACGTGCGCTCGGCGAGCGCCCGGGCACGCTCGGGCGATCGGTTGAGGATCCGGACCGTCCCCACGCCCCGACGGCGCAGGTGCTTGACCGCGAGGGCCGACATCTGGCCCGCGCCGACGACCACCGCGTGGCGCCCCTCGAGGGAGCCGAGCGTCTCCTCGGCGAGGTCGGCGCCCGCCGAGACGAACGCGTCCGGGGCCGCCCCGACGGAGGTCTCGGTCCGCACGCGCCGGCCCGTCCGGGCCGCAGCGTGGAACAGGCCGGTCAACGCCGCCCCGGCGGCGTCCTCGGCCTGGGCGCGCTTCAGCGCCTCGCGGACCTGCGTGAGGATTTGTGGTTCGCCGAGGACCATCGAGTCGAGGCCGCTCGCCACGGCGAACGCGTGCTGGGCCGCCTCGAGCTCGTAATGGGAGTACAGCGGCTCGGCGATCTCGTCGGGGCCGATGCCGCGCGACTCGCAGATCAGCTGCTTCAGGGCCTGGAACCCGGCGTGATAGCTCGGCACGCTCGCGTAGGCCTCGACGCGGTTGCACGTCGAGAGGATCACCGCCCCCTCGATGGCGGGGTCGTCGGCGGCCCGCCGGAAGGCCTTGGCGACGTCGTCGTCGGTGAACGCGAGCCGCTCGAGCAGCTCAACGGTGGCGCGTCGATGGGAGACGCCCAGCGCGAGGATGGCCATCGGTGACCAGCAGTCTAGCGGGGGCGCCGGGGCCGGCGTCCGTCCGCGGTACGGTTCGGGTGGACATGGAGCGGGGAAGGGCGCGCGACCTCGGAGTGGTGATCGGGACGTACCCGACGGGTCCCCGCAACACGATCACCGACGTCGGCGGAGTTCGGGTCGGGCACGCGACGGTCGTCCGCGACCCGAACACCGACGGCCGAGGCGCGGTGCGGACGGGGGTCACGGCGATCTTCCCGCACGAGGCGCTCCCGTGGGTCGAGCGTGTGTACGCCGGGACGCACGTCCTGAACGGCTACGGCGAGCTGATCGGGATCAACCAGATCGCCGAGTGGGGCCTGCTTCACTCGCCGATCGTGCTGACGAGCTCGCTCGCGATCGGGCGCGCCTACGACGCGACCATCCGTTGGCGCGCCGAGCGCCATCGCGTCACGACGAGCCTGGGTGGGGACATGCCGTGCGTGACCGAGTGCGACGATTCGTTCCTCAACGACGTGACGACGTTCCCGCTCTCCGAGCGGGACGTCTTCGACGCCCTGGACGCCGCGAGCGACGGGGACGTCGCGGAGGGGTGCGTCGGCGCCGGGACCGGCATGCAGTGCATGGACTTCAAGGGGGGGATCGGGACGGCGTCGCGGGTCGTCCTTGACCGGTTCACCGTCGGCGTGCTCGTGCTCACGAACTTCGGCGAGCGCGAGCTTCTCCGGATCGACGGCGTCCCCGTCGGTCGCGAGATCACCGATCTGATGCCCGAGGGTCACGAGGAGGGGTCGTGCATCGTGGTGGTGGCGACGGATGCGCCGCTGCTGCCGCACCAGGCCCGGCGGGTCGCCGTCCGGGCGGGCCTCGGGCTCGCGCGCTGCGGCTCGACCGCCCACAACGGTTCGGGCGAGCTGATGATCGCGTTCTCCACGGCGAACCGGATCCCGCTCGAGACGCCCGATGGGCTGCTCGGGCTGCGCGCCGTCCTGGACGGAGCGTCGTGGCAGGGGTCCTCACCGACCAACGACCTGTTCGCGGCCACGGTCGAGGCGGTCGAGGAGGCCGTCGTGAACGCGCTATTCACGGCGACGACGACCGTCGGCCGGGACGGCCACGTGCTGCACGCCCTTCCGGTGGACCGGACGCTCGAGGTCCTCGAGCGCTACGGCCGCCCGCCGCGTCGCTGAGCCGACTCAGTCAGAACCGGCTCGGCCCGACGAACTCGCCGTAGTCCAGGTCCGACGCGTACTGGTACTCGCGCCAGCGGGCGACGCGGCCGTCGCGGAGCTGCACGATCGCGATCCCGTGGTACTGCCCGTGCCCGCGATAGGTGTACTCGCCGACCCCGACGTCCCCGTCGACGACGAGATGGTGCCATTCCATCCGCATCGGCGGCGGGTCGTCGCCGCCGAAGAACTCGAAGAGCTGGGCGCGACCGTCGTACCGCTGCTCGTCCGGCGGTTCAAGGTAGACGGCGTCGTCGGTGAAGCAGTCGAGGGCTCGGCGGGTGTCGCCCGCGTTCCAGCTCTCGCGGATCGTCTCCATGAGCGCTACGAACTCGCGGTGGTCCATCCTGCGTCCCTTCCCTCGAAGCGATGCGGGTCGAACGGCGCCGGATCGAAAGGCGGCTCCTCGCCGTTCACGATCGCGCGAACCAGTTGCGCCGTGCCGCCGCCGAGGATCACGCCCTCCGAGCCGTGGCCGGTCGCGGCCAGGAGCCCGTCGCAGAGCGAGCCGATCAGCGGGCGTTCGTCGGGCGAGACCGGGCGGACGCCGGACCAGGTTGCGACGACGGGCGCGCTCGAGAGCGACGGGATGAGGCGTGCCGCCTCCCTCGCCACCGCCCGTGCGACGTCGAGCCCGTAGGCGTCGGCCGCGAGCGCCGGCTCGCGCGAGGAGCCGGTGACGATCGAGCCGTCGGGCGCCGGCTGGACCATCGGGCCGACGTCGGTCGTCTCGCTGCCGTCGCCGAACTCCCGCATGGACACCGCGAGCGGCGAGGGTTCGGAGGCGCGGACGGCTTCCCGGTCGCTGAGCAGGCGCCGTGCGCCGCTCTGTATCCAGTGCCTGATGAGCGATCGGTCCGGGGTGGCGTGCACCAACCACCCCCGGGCGCCGGCCACGGGAAGGCGGACCCCGAGGGGCCGGACCAGCGCCGCCGACCAGGGGCCGGCGGCGAGCACGGTGAGGTCCGCCTCGACGGGTCCGTCGTCGGTCACGACACCGGTGACGCGCTCGCCGCGGTGGATGAGCCGCCGCGCCGGCAGGTGGTGCCGGATGTCGGCGCCGTGCGCCCGCGCGTCGGCGGCGAGCGCGACGGTCAGCCCGCCCGGGTCGATGCGATGGCCCTCGTGCAGCAGCCAGGCATCGACCACTCGGGGCGAGAGATCCGGCTCGAGCGTTCGCAGGGCGCCGTCGCCGACCGGCTCGACCTCGACGCCGACGGCGCGGGCCGTCTCCACCCAGGCGCGCAGCTCGTCGCGTTCGTCCTCCTCGAGCGTGACGGCCAGCGTGCCGATCGCCTCGCGGTCGCAGAACACCGACACCGTCGACTCCTCGACGGTCGCGAGGTAGTCGGCGAGGCTCGCCCGGGCAAGCGGCGCGAGGACGGGGTCCTTGGAGGTGTCGAGGTAGCCGAGGTTCCGACCCGAGGCGCCGGCGGCGAGCTCGTCCTTCTCGAGGAGCGTGACCGAGCGCCCGGCGCGGGCCAGCTCGCGAGCGCACGCCGCCCCGATGATCCCGCCCCCGACGACGACGACGTCCGGCACGCCCCGAAGCCTACCCACCGGCGTGTTCCGTAGAATCGGCGACGGAGACGTGGCTGAGTGGCCGAAAGCAGCCGCCTGCTAAGCGGTTAGGGGGGTAACACTCCCTCACAGGTTCGAATCCTGTCGTCTCCGCCGCTGGATGGGCCTGTCGACCACCCGAGCCGCCACCCTCGACGTTCACTCCGGGTCTCGTCGTGCCGAAACCTCCCTGGGGTGGCCTGGAGATCGGAGGGAGCGACGATGAACCGAACGTGGTTGATCCTGGGCGGATTCCTCGTCCTCACCGGCGCCACGGTTGGCGCCGCGCTCGTTGCGATCGATCGCGACAAGGCGTCGGACCCGAGCGCGACGGCCGGCGCGGAGCTCGTCACCGGGGACGCGGCCCAGGCTCAGGACCGGGCTGCGCAGTCCGACCTCCGAAACGCGCTGGTGGCGGCGAAGACCTATTTCACGGAGAACGAGACCTACACGGGGTTCGACCTCGCGGCGGCCCGGACCTGGGAGCCCGCGCTCGCATGGAACGGTGACGCGCCCGCCGCCGTGGATGTCGTGAGCATCGATCTCGCCGCCGGCGACGAGATCGTCATGAGCACCCTCAGCGCGTCCGGACAACCGTTCTGCATCTCCGACGATGTCTCATCGAGCGATCCGGCAACGCTCGAAGCCGACGGGGTCTCCTTCGGGGCCGTGGACGCTCTGGGAGCACGGACCGCGAGCGACTGCTCCGGCACCTGGTAGGTCCGTCCGTCACCGGACCTACCCGACCAGCCGAAGCAGGCCCACCACGAACGCCTGGGTCTCCGGGGTCAACTCGAGGTCGATCAGGAGCTCGGCGACGTTCCGGAGCCGTTCGTTCGCGTACAGGTCGCCGATCGCCCTCGCTCGGTCCGCGTCCGGGAGGGCGGCGACCGCGAGCGCGAGCGCTCGCACCGGTGGGGGGACGACGGCGATCGCGGCCTGCAGCAGTCGCTTCTGCTCGATCACGGCGTTCCCACAACAGCACGCGATGACGGTCATTTTCATCATGCGGGACACGTAGGCCGTCTACCGCGCCGGGGCGCTCGGCCCCGACCCGCGGAACTC
>JBOGVL010000235.1:0-4853 GCA_050692535.1 Actinomycetota bacterium
TCTGAACTCGGCTCCGACACGGGGCCAGTATGACGCGCGAACTTCGGCTCCTTGATCACGTGTTGGCCGAAGGCCGGCGGGAACACGCCGCCGGACACATCCGGGGCTCGGGGGGAAGAAGGAAGTATGGTTGCGCTCTCGGCCGAGGGAGGCGGGATGGGCGAGCGAGCCGAGCGCGGGGAGCGGGCGGACGAGCAGCTGCCCAGCTCTGAGGAGGAGTGGCGCCGGCGCCTGTCGGCGGAGCAGTTCGAGGTGCTCCGAAACAAGGGGACGGAGCGTGCCTATACCGGGAAGTACGCCTTTACCAAAGACCGAGGGGTGTATCGATGCGCGGCGTGCGGAGCGGAGCTGTTCCGTTCCGAGGCGAAGTACGACTCGGGCACCGGCTGGCCCAGCTTCTTCGAGCCGATCGCTCGGGGATCGGTCGAGCTTCACGAGGATCGGAGCTTCGGAATGCGACGCACCGAGGTCACGTGCGCCCGTTGTGGCGGCCACCTCGGCCATCTCTTCGATGACGGTCCCCGGCCGACGGGCGAGCGCTACTGCATGAACTCGATCTCCCTCGATCTCGAGCCGGACGATGAGCCACGGACTGGGGAAACGAGAGACGGCGGCTGAGCTGCGGCTTTTCGGCGGACGCTCGAGGATGTGAACCTCTGGCCTCGGATGTCACATGAGTACCGTCGAGTACCGCCCAATACCATCGGCTCCTTGACCAGCTGTTGGCCGGAGCGGCAGGGCCGGATGTTGAATCCGAGCAGAACTAGCGAAGCGCGATCAACACTCGCCGCGGCCCATGCACGCCGATCGTGATCACGAGCTCGATGTCGGCCGACCGGCTGGGCCCGGTGACGAGCACGAGGTTCGATGGAAGACCTTCCGGGAATCGCGACGATAGATCTCGAAGGAGGTCGCCAGGAGTCTCAACGATCAGATCGGCGCGGACGAGCGCGAGATGCACCTCGGGAAGCAGCGAGGCGAGACGCGTCCGGGCGCCTCCCGAGGAGACGACCAGAGTCCCGGTGAGGGCGATGCCGGCGATCGCGCCCGTGACACCGAGGTCGGCGGTCGCGAGGATGGCAGGATCGTTGGTCTCAAGCATCTCGACGCCGGCCGATGCAAGCATCGCCGCGATGCCGTCGCACTCCGGGTCCTCGCTGACCACCGCGCGCACCGGGGCGAGCTCATCGATGATGCGTCCGATGATCGAGGACAGGTCCGCTTCCGGCCCACCGACCGGCTCGGCCCCCGCCCTTGCTGCCGCCTCGAGGAAGGACTCCTCGAGGTCAGAGAGGTCGATTGCGTAGCGGATCGGACCGTTCGGTGTCGGAATGATCGGCCGGATATCGCCCTGGAAGGCCGTACGTCCCAGGCGCTCGCGCACCACCGAGAGGAACGCCGCGCGGCTCGTCATCCCCGAGACCCGTGCCATCGATCGCGGAACGTCCGCTTTGCCGGCTTCGGGGTCTCCCGTCCCAGGGCCCACCGTTGCGGCGGCCCCGGGATGCGTCCCGGCTCGAACATGCGCGCGGCCATCGAGGCCAGCCGGAGGGAGGCCCGGTACGTCCCGGGCCTCGACCACGCGGCGGCCCAGGCTCCCCAGGCCGCCCGCTCCGCGAGTTTCGCGTCCTCCGCCGCTTTCCGACGGAGCGCCAGAAGCATGTCCTGCAGGGGGATCCCGACCGGGCAGGCCTTCCAGCATGCACCGCAGAGGGAGGAGGCGTTCGGGACCTCGTCTGCGCGCTCGGATTCGAGCAGCAGTGGCGTCAGCACCGCACCCATCGGCCCCGGATACACCCACCCGTACGCGTGCCCGCCGGTCTGCCGGTAGACAGGACAGACGTTCAGGCACGCACCGCAACGAATGCAAGCGAGCATCTCCTCGAACTCGGTACCGAGCAGGTCCGAGCGTCCGTTGTCGACGATCACGACGTGCAGTTCCTCCGGGCCGTCGAGGTCGCCGGCCCGGCGGGGGCCGGTGATCGCGGAGACGTACGCGGTGATGGGCTGGCCCGTCGCGGCTCGTGGCAACAGAGCAAGGAACAGGTCGAGCTGTGCCCACGACTCGACAACCCGTTCCATGCCGAGCAGCGCGATGTGTATCGGCGGCAGCGAAGTCGTCAGGCGCCCGTTCCCCTCGTTCGTGACGAGCACCAGCGTCCCGCTCTCGGCGACCGCGAAGTTGACGCCGGAGATCCCGAGATCCGCGCGGAGGAATCTCGCGCGCAGTTCCCGGCGAGCGAACGCCGCAAGCTCCGACGGCACGTCGCTTAGGTCGCCGCCGGCAACCCGCTGCAGCGTGTCTCGGATCTGCGCGCGGTCCTTGTGGATCGCCGGGACGATGATATGAGAGGGCCTCTCCCGCGCGATCTGGATGATCCATTCGCCGAGATCGGTCTCGGTGACCTCGACGCCGGCCTCCTCGAGTGCCTCGGTCAGGCCGACCTCCTCGCTGAGCATCGACTTGGACTTCACTGCTCGCCGCGCCCCCTTATCTCGCGCGATGCGAAGCACCTGCGAGACGGCTTCGTCATCGGACGCCGCCCAATGGATCGTCGCCCCCGCCGCTTCCATCCCGTCGGCGAGACGCTCGAGCGTCCTGTCGAGGTGCCGTAGGATCTCCGCCTTCGCCGCTCGCGCGGCGGCGCGGACCGTGTCGGGGTCCGCGAACTGGGCGAAGGCCTCGGCGTTGCGGCCGGCGAAAGTATCCGTGGCGTGGGCGAGGCTCGCCCGCAGGCGCAGATCGCCGACGTGCTTGGCGGTGCGGCTTCGAAGCGAGCTCGACATGATCGGCAGTTGTCGCATCGTCACCGGTTGCCGCTCACCTCGTCGAGTACCTGGGCGAGGTGCCGGAACTCCAGGGCACTCCCCCGCCTGGCGGCCCGGGACCGCAGCTGGATCAGGCACGTCGCGTCGCACCCGACGACGCGCGCGGCCTGCGTCGCCTCCATGGCGTCGAGCACGTCGTCGGCCATCGCGACGGAGACCTCGGGCAGCTTGACCGAGAACAGGCCGCCGAAGCCGCAGCACCGATCCTCCGCGGACGTGAAACGCCGGTCGGCACCCGTGCCGTCGAGCAGCGATTCCGGTTGATCCCGGATCCCGAGCTCGCGAAGCATGTGGCAAGACCGGTGATAGACGGTCGGCGTCGGATCTGCCCTGATCATCGACGGGCCTCCCCGAGCGGCCACGAACTCGGCGAACTCGTACGTGCGGGCGGCGACCTCCGAAACCTGGCGGCGCTCCCTGTCGGTCCCGTGCAGATGGAAGAGCTCGCCCCAGAAGATCTTGACCATCGTCGCGCAGCTCCCCGCGGGCACGACGATCGGCCGGGGGCTCGACGCAGCGAGGGCCTGCAGGGTCCCCCGCGCCACCTTGGCCGCGGCCTCGGTGTGTCCGGCGTTCCACCCCGGCTGACCGCAACAGGTGGCGTCGTCGGACACACCCACCTCAAAGCCCATTCGTCCCAGCACACGCGCCGCCGCGAGCGCCACCTCCGGCTCAAGCGCGTCCAGGACACACGTGGGAAACAAGAGGCAGCTCCCAGGCGGCGGGCCTGGAGTTCGTGTCATAGAGTGTGAGATGTTACACGCGCGAACGCTGGACGTGCTAGCGTCCGCCTCGTCGTGTCGAACCGACGAGGCTCGGAGGGGGCGGTGTGAGCGGCGGCAAAGACGACCGTGGTGGGAACGGCCCCCCGGTGCCGGCAAGTGCTCCCCGCACACCGGTGCTTCGGATGTCGGGCATCTCCAAACGCTTCGACGCCACGCAGGCTCTCGCCGGCGTGTCGCTCCCCGTGTACCCGGGGGAGATTCACGCGCTCCTCGGCGAGAACGGCGCGGGGAAATCGACGCTCATCAAGATCATGACGGGGATCCATCACCCCGACTCGGGCTCCATCCTCCTCGACGAGCAGTTGGTCACGCTCCGCGGTGCGGCCGAAGCACAACGGTGCGGCATCGCGGCCATCTACCAGGAGCCGGCGATCTTCCCGGATCTGAACGTGGCCGAGAACATCTTCCTCGGTCACCGCGATCGCGGCCTCCTGATGCATTGGCGGCAGATGTACCGCGAGGCGGAGGCCCTGCTCGGGCAGCTCGACGTGGATCTGGACGTCCGAGCTCTGGCCAGCACACTCTCGGTTGCCGGCCAGCAGGCCGTCGAGATCGCCAAAGCCATCTCCCTCGACGTTCGCGTGCTGATCATGGACGAGCCGACGGCGGCCCTGTCGGCGCACGAGGTGGATCGGCTCTTCCGACAGGTGCGCAACCTGAGTGCCCGCGGGGTCGCGATCCTGTTCATCAGCCATCGGCTCGATGAGATCTTCGAGCTCGCCGACCACGTCACCGTGCTGCGCGATGGACGGCTCATCTCGTCCCGGCCTCGAAGCGAGGTCAGCGTGGAGCTCGCGATCCGGGACATGGTCGGCCGCGAGGTCTCGGACTTCTTCGCCCGGAGCGACCACGCACCCGGTGAGGTCGCCCTGCGAGTCGAGGGCCTGAGCAGGGCCGGAACCTTCTCGGACATCAGCTTCGACGTCCGGAAGGGGGAGGTGCTCGGCGTTGCCGGCCTCGTGGGAGCCGGACGCACCGACGTCGCTCTTGCGCTGTTCGGGGTCGCTCCCGGGGATGCCGGGCTTGTCGAGCTCGAAGGTCGTCGGGTCAGGCTGCGGTCTCCTCGCGAAGCCATGCGGAACGGGATCGCGTACCTCTCGGAGGACCGGCGCGCCCGTGGGCTCTCGATGCCGCAGTCGGTGACGGCCAACGTCACGCTCGCGACGCTCCGCCGGTACGTGTCGCGACTTCGACTACTCGACGCAAACGCAGAGCGCTCGGTCGCGGATGGGTTCCGCC
>JBOGVL010000236.1:0-4850 GCA_050692535.1 Actinomycetota bacterium
CTGCCCGGCAGAGCCGACGGAAAGAAAGGACCCGAGTGGCCTTTGGGGCCGCAGCGCCGGGGCGCCGCGTTCTCTACTCAGCCTCTCGGGTCCCTCACGCCCCCACCGAAGCGGCGGCGCAGGCGGCACCCTACGCCCGACCCCCTGCGGTGTCAAATCGCGAGGTCGTCGCCCGTCACGCCGCGAACACGTCGCGCCCGAGGCTCACGGTGAGGATCGGCCGGATGCCGTCCAGGCCGTCCGCCTCGAGCGGATCGACGTCGTAGGCCACCAGGTCGGCGTGTTTGCCCGGCTCCAGCGTGCCCTTCTTGTCGTCCTGATGGGCGAGCCGCGCGCTTCCGGTGGTGCACACCCGAACCGCCTCCTCCCTCGACAACCGCTGCAGCGGATCGTGGTGCCGCTCGAACGCCGCCACCGCGGCCATCGGGTCGACCGTCGTGATCGGGGTGTCCGATCCGGCACCCACCTCGAGGCCGCGCTCGAACAGGTCGCGGAACGCGTTCATCTCGAGAGCTCGTTCCGCGCCGAGCGCCTGCTCGTAGAGGCCGCCGATCGCCCCCCATTCCGCATCGAACGACGGCTGGACGCTGATCCCGAGCCCCAGCGCGGCCGCCCGCTCCATCAGACCCTCGCCCGCCATCTCGAAGTGCTCGATCCGGTGGCGTCGCGCCCGGAAGTGTCGCCGGCCGCGGGAGTCGAGCGTCTGGTACACACGCTCCCAGGTGGCCACCACCTGCTCGATCGCCGCGTCCCCGATGGCGTGGACGCCGACCTGCAGCCCCGCCAGGTGCCCGTCGTGGAAGAACGTCGCAAGGGCGTCGTCGTCGAAGTAGCGGACGCCCGAACCCGGGACGTCCGAGTAGTGCCCGGAGACGAACGCGGTCCGGGCCCCGATCGAGCCGTCGATCGGCAGGTCGCCCCCGATCCTGGGCAAGCCGAGGTCCATCACCTGCGGGATGTCGGTCGTCGCCACGTAGGTCACGACGTCGACCGGCAGCCGGGCCCGGTGACCGAGGAGGATCTCGAGGTCGCGGATCCCCCGCTCGTGGGGCATCGACATCTCGTGGATCGTGGTGACCCCCAGCGAGACGGCGATGCTCGCCGCCGCGAGCTGCAGCTCCTCGACGTCGCGCTCGGCCAGGTGCGTCGCGAACCAGCGCCGAAGCGCGGAGCTCGCCTCCCGGGTCACGCGCCCGGTCGGCTGACCGCCCTCGTCCGTCTCGACCCCCTCGCGGTCCAGGACCCCGGACTCCTTCAGCGCGGCCGTGTTCGCGAGGATCAGGTGTCCGTCCACCCGCACGGTCGCCAGCGGCCGGTCGCACGCGGCGTCGAGCTCGGTGACCGTGGGGAGAGTCCGATCGGGCCACTTGGATTCGTCCCAGCCGTGGAGGAGCACGGCTCCGTCCCGTCGTTCGGCGACGGAGCGGACCGCCTGCATCAGCTCCTGAGCCGAGCCGGCCTCGCCGAGCTCCGGGGCCTGGGCGTGTTCGCCCGTCCCGGTGAGGTGGACGTGCGAGTCGACGAAGCCGGGCAGCACCGTCGCGCCCGGCAGCTCGACGATCCGGTCGGCAGACGGCGGGTCGCCCGTGCCGACCCGCTGGACATGACGGTCGTCCACGAGCACCCACTCGCCCGTTCGCGGATACGCGAGCGTGTGCACGCGGAAGGCTCGGTACAGCGTGCGCATGGCAGGCCGGAGCTTAGCCGACGAGCCCTCCCGCCCTCGCGATGGAGACCGTGGTCGCCTCGGCCAGGATCGACGGTTCGCGGACGATCCGCGTCTTGGCCTCGTTGAGCTCGAGGCCGAGGCGCCCGAGGGCGCGCCGAAGCACGGCGAGGAGGCGCTCCGCATCCCGCGGCCCGTCGACGGTCGCCACGACGTCGTCGACCCACCGCAGGTGTCTCACCCCGGCGACGGCGAGGGCCCGATCCGCGGTCGACAGGACCGCGTTCGCGAGCACCGCGGACGGGTCGGGACCCACCGGCAGGCCCCGGACGCCGAGCGGGATCAGCCGCGCCAGGAACGCCTGCACCGCGAGCGCGTCGCCGCCCCGGCAGCCGAGGCCGATCAGCGCCTCCCGGGCGACCCTCGGGGAGATGGAGCCGTAGCATGCCCGCACGTCCGCCACCACCACACAGCGAGCGTCGGCGAGCAGCCGGGCGAGGCGGTCGGCGAACGACTCGCGCTCCGCCCTCCAGGGCGCCAGGCGCAGGGTCGGTGGGTCGACGCCCGCGGCCGCCAGGCGATTGGCCGCCACCGATGCCGGCAGTCGAGCCTCCACGGCCGGGGCGACGGCCGCGACCAGGGACACGTATCGCGCGGCGAGCGTCGGATGCAGCACGACGAGCTCTCGGCCCCGAGCCCGCACGATCCGGACCGGTACGGAACGTTCGGTGATCATCAGCGCTCCACCGGCCTCCCGAGCGCCCGGGGGAGGGTGGGCCGCGGATGAGGACGTTTTTACCGCGGGACGGGCTCCGGGGGAATCGCCCGACGGGGGGTTCCGCGCATCGGCCGGCCGGAGGCGGGTCCTCCGGGTCGGGGCGGCCGTACGATAGCCGGCGTGTTGGACGGGCGGGACCTCGAGATCATCGCGGCGCTCCAGGAGGACGCGCGGGCCACGTACGCCGACGTCGGGCGTCGGGTGGGCCTCGCGGCGTCGTCGGTCCACGATCGCGTGCGCAAGCTCGAGCAGCAAGGGACGATCCGCGGCTACCGCGCCGTCGTCGACCCCGAGGCGCTGGGCCTGTTCGTGACCGCCCTGGTGGCCGTCACGCCACTCGACCCGACGCAGCCCGACGACCTCCCCGACCGCGTGCGGGACTTCCGCGAGGTCGAGGACTGCCTCAGCGTCGCCGGGGAGGCCAACTACGTCCTCAAGGTCCGGACGAGGACGACCGCCGACCTCGAGGAGCTGATCCGACGGCTGCGCGAGAAGGGCGAGGTCCAGACCCGGACGACGGTGGTCCTGTCGATCCCCTTCGAGGGCCGCGCCGCGAGGCCCTGAGCCGGCGGACTGCGCCGAGGCCCGCCGAGTGCCGATACCTCTCGGACCATGGCGAGTCCGCTTTCGGGCACGAGCCCCCATAATGGTCCGATGATGCTCCGCGCACGCCGGCGGTCCCCGGGCGTCATCCTCACGAGCGTCGTCGTGGCCGGCCTCGTGGCCTCGTCGTGCTCGGGGCCGCGCAACGAGTACGTCCGCAACACGTCGCTCCGAACCGCGTTCAAGGTACCCGCCGAGTGGACCCTGTTCGACAAGGCCACGTTGCTGGGCGAGGAGCCGGGCCCGCAGGCGTCGACGCCCGATCCCCTGCGGTGGCTGGTCGGGATCGACGGCGACCCGGCACCCGACGTCACGCACATCCTCGACCCGAATGCCCTGGACACCGACTATCCGCACGGCATCGCCCTCGTGCAGGAGTTCAGCTTCGACGACCGGGACACGTCGAACCTGATGGGCCTGCGCGACTACCTCTTCCCGGTGACGGCCCTGATCCCGGATCCGAACAGCGGCCAGGTCGTCAGCTACGACGACCGCATCGACCGCGACGGGGTCCGCGGCGTCCACGTCGTGTTCCAGTTCCGTGCGTCCGCGCTCGCCACGGCGCAGGCGAGCGCCGACGGCGGGGCGACCGACCTGCAGCGGTCGCTGCTCGGAGGCTCGGGGGCGCCCCTGCTCAGCCCCGACTACGTCACGGTGAACCAGACGGCCCTGGTGGACGCGGAGACGAGCCGCGTCTATTTCATCGCCGTCCTGTGCAGCGCCGAGTGCTACAACCGGAACCGATCCGACATCCAGTCGATCGTCGACTCGTGGACGGTGTTGCCATGAGCAAGAAGCGCGGGAACGTCTCGATCCTTCGGAGCATCGATCGGCCCTCGCGGCCGCGGCCGTCCGAGCGCCTGACCCGGGCGCCCGCCGCCGGGTGGGATCGCGTCAAGTTCGTGATCCTGCTGGCGTTCCTCTGGGTCTGCGGCCTCGCCACGGTGTGGACGACCACAGTCCATCCCCTGGGCGACCCGATGTCCGAGGCCGTCCGGATCGCGCTCCGCGACTTCACCTGGATCCTCGTCCTCGCGGGGCTCGAGATCGTGCGCCAGCTCCACTACCTGATCGAGGAGCACTCGAAGGCCTACTACGCCTTCTGGGAGAAGCGGGTCTTCGGGAACGCGCATCGGCGACTCGGCCGGATGGACGACTGGGCGCGGTACCGGATGTCGCGCGCGTTCAAGTACGCGATCGTGCTGCTCGCCCTCAGCACGTTCCTCGGCCGGATCTTCGATACCGATCCGGTCTGGCTCGGGATCGTCGACGCGCCGAGCCGTCTGGTGGTGGCGCTCCCGTTCATCCTGCAGCTCGCGTTCGGCTTCGTGTTCGTGATGATCCAGTTCATCGGGCTGTTCTGGTTCCTGTCCCGAGGCGGGATCGACACGATCCAGCCCGACGAGATCGAGACGCGCTTCGGCGACGTGAAGGGGCAGGATGCGGCGCTGAACCAGCTGAAGGAGACGCTGGTGTTCCTCGAGAACCCCGACGCCATCGAGGAGAAGGGTGGCTACGTCCCGGGGGGCATCCTGCTCTGGGGGCCGCCGGGGACCGGAAAGACGCTGATGGCGCAGGCGATCGCCGGGGAGACGGGGAAGCCGTTCGTGGCCGTCGAGCCGGCGGCCTTCGTCCAGATGTTCATGGGCGTCGGGGTCCTGAAGGTCAAGGGCCTGTACCGGAAGCTGCGGCGGCTCGCGCTCCGCTACGGCGGCGTGCTCGTGTTCTTCGACGAGGCGGATTCGCTCGGCAGCCGCGGGGCGACCGCCGGCGGCGGGACGGGGATGCACCCCGGGGTCGGCC
>JBOGVL010000237.1:0-4845 GCA_050692535.1 Actinomycetota bacterium
GAGCGTGTCCACCCGCTGGATGGGGGCGATCACGAAGTCGGCCACCGTCCCGATCTTGGAGTGATCGGCCACGACGACGACCCGGCCACGCGTCTGCTCGATCATGACCGCCGCGACCTCGGCCTCCGAGGCCACGGGCGTGGTGAGTCCCGAGCTGAGGCTCACGCCCTCCGCGCCGATGAACGCCTTCGTGGCGTGGGTGCGCCGGAGCGTGTCGGTCGCGAACGGCCCCACGACCGAGTTCGAGGGGGCTCGGTAGTGGCCACCGACCAGCACGAGCTCGACGTCTCGGTCGGCGGCCTCGAGTGCGATCGCCACCGAGTTGGTGATGACCGTGACGTCGGAGGTGCGAAGGTGCCGGACGACCTGCGGGGTCGTCGTGCCTCCGTTCAGGTAGAGCGTGTCACCGGGCTCGACGAACGAGGCCGCGAAGTGGCCGATCAGACGCTTCTCGGCCGGATGCGCCGAAGAGGCATCGACGTAGGCGGTCTCCGTCCGCAGTCGCTGGGCCAGGACCGCGCCACCGTGCGTCCGCTCGAGCATGCCTCGGCGCTCGAGGGCCTCGAGGTCGCGCCGGATCGTCACCTCCGAGACGCCCATCAGCTCGGAGAGGGCGGAGACGCGAACCACCCGGCGCTCCCGGAGGAGCTCCTCGATCCGCCGATGTCGCTCGGCCGGAAGCGGCTGCTCCACGCCCGTGCCGACCCCCCCTCGGATCCGCGTTCGTGATCGAACCGGCGCGAGTCTGTCCCTTTCCGTTCGGGGACGCAAACGCTGGGCTGGGGAACGCGGAGCGCGTCCGTGAAGCGTCAGCGGTCGGCGACGGCGGTCCAGCGACCGCCGTCACGCCGGATCGAGAGCCGCAGACCGAAGCAGGCGCCGACGGGCTCGTCGCGCAGCACCTCCGGGACCGGCCCGGCCGCCGTGACGACGCCCCGCCGGAGGAGCGCGGCGTGGGAGATCGTGGTCGGCAGCTCCTCGAGGTGGTGCGTGACCAGGATCGTCGGAACCCCGGCGAGGTCGCCGGCCGTCTCCATCGCCTCGATCAGCGCCTCTCGACCCGGGAGGTCGAGCCCCGCGGCCGGCTCGTCCAGGAGCAGGAGCTCCGGCCGGCCGAACAGCGCTCGCGCCAGGAGCACCCGCTGGCGCTCGCCCTGGCTGCAGGCCGCGACCGCCTGACCGTCGAGGTGGCCGCAGCCCAGGCGCGCCAGCAGCTCGTCGGCATGCCGGCGGTCGGCGTCGTCGTACGCCTGGAGCCACGGCACGAGCGTCGAGCGTTTGCCGGTGAGGACCACGTCGCGAACCGGGAGCCCCGGCGGGATCCGGTCGGCGACGGCGTGTCCGACGAACGAGATGCGCTCGCGAAGGGCGCGCAGGTCCGCGCGGCCCAGTTGCACACCGAGCACCGTGACGCGGCCGACGCTCGGATGGCGCGTGGCGCCGGCGAGGCGGAGCATCGTCGTCTTGCCCGAGCCGTTCGGCCCGAGGATCGCCCACCGTTCCCCGGCACGGATCGACAGGCTCACCGGGCCGAGCACACGGCGCCCGCCGATGCGGACCTCGGCGCGCTCGAAGGCGACGACCTCGCCCATCGGCCGAAGGGTAGCCTCGGGAGCCGCGCCGACGGGCGGCCTACCCGATGAAGACCCGGAAGATGAAGTCGTACTCGGCGCCCAGCGCGTCGCGGGCGACCAGCCGCATGCTCCCGCGCGCCGCGCGGAACTCGCCCGTGCCCCCGGTGATCGCGAGCACCGACGGCGACGCGTCGAAGAACGGTCCCTCGACCGTGAGCGAGCCGACCTCCAGGCTGGTGGTCCAGCGGCACTGCCAGCTGACGCCGACCTCGATACGAACGCACTCGCCGTGGGCCGTGCCGACGACGGTCTCGTTGTCCTCGGCGAAGACCTCGTTGTGGAAGGTGAGGAGGTCTCCCGTCGAATCCCCGTTCGCCGTGAGGTCGACCACGGTGTCGGTCGTGGCGTGCTCGATCACGTCGATCCGCAGGACGTTCGGGCCCGCCACCGAGACCGAGACCCACGACACGACGAGTGCGGTCGCGGAGATGACCGCGGCCACCACCAGCGTTGCTCGCTTGCGCATGTCTCCCCCCTCGGATGCGAAGGTGGTCAGTCTCGCCCCGGGCGACGATCGGCGCAAAGCGGGCGGCCGCCGGGTGACGGATCCGGGGAACGGCTCCGGTGCGATCCTGCGTCCAGACACGATGCGTCCACTCGCGATCCTCGCGACGCTCCCCGCGCTGGGCCTCGCCTCGTGCGCGGACCCGCCGACGACCTCTGGAGGAGATCCGACGCTCGAGTCCCTCCCCTCGGTCGCCCGGATCGTCTGCGAACCGGACGGGGGAACGACCGTCGAGACGCCCGAGGTCCTCGCTCGGCCGGACGGCGTCCACCTGATCGTGGAGAGCCGGCTCGACGAACCGGCGAGCCTCAACGGCCTGGGGATGGACGTCGAGCCCGGGCGGTCCGAGTGGACGCTCTCGATCGGGCCCGGCGAGCTCGACGTCGCGTGCTGGCCTTTCAGCCGACACGAGGAAGGCGGCGAGCCGCCCACGCGGCCGCTGGGCGTGTCGGATCCCCACGGGCTCCACGTGAGCCCGGAGCTCGAGTGCCCGGCCGGCGACGAGGTGGGGAGCTCGATCCTCGACCTCGTCTCCCCCACGCAAGGATCGGCGCCCGATGCCATCGTGGCGGCCCGCGAGCATCTCGATGGTCTGCGGCCGGAGGACGAGCTCCGTCGCGCGGGATACCCGGAACAGGAGGACGGGCCGGTCATCGTCGTCCGGGAGGGGACGACGGTCGCGACCGTCTCCGTCGCGGTGGCCGACGACGGGCGGTGGCTCGTCCACGGAGCCAGCATCTGCTCCAGCGCCGGCCTGACCGGTTGAACGCCGGCCGACGCGGCGGCTACCCCAGCGCCGAAAGGAACTCGTCGAGGTCGGGGGCGACGTGGAAGCTCGGCTCGATCGTGCCCTCGAGGGCCTCGATCGTCTTGTAGCCGTTGCCGGTGATCAGCGCGACCGTCTCCTCCCCCGGCTCCACGACGCCCGCCTCGACCAGGCGCCGGAGGACGGCGATCGTCACGCCGCCCGCGGTCTCCGTGAACACCCCTTCGGTCTCGGCGAGCAGCCGCACGCCCTCCAGCACCTCGGCCTCGGTGCACGCGTCGATCGCGCCGCCGGTGCCCCGAGCCGTCTGAATCGCGTACCTGCCGTCGGCGGGGCTCCCGATCGCGAGCGACTTGGCGATCGTCTGCGGCTTCACGGGCCGGACCTCGTCCGCCCCGGCGGCGAAGGCCTGCGCGACCGGCGAGCAGCCCTCGGCCTGCGCCCCGCTGATCCGGAACGGCCGGTCGTCGACCGCGCCGACCTCGGCCAGCTCGCGGAACGCGCGGTGGATCTTGGTCATGAGCGCGCCGCTCGCGATCGGGGCGATCACGTGGTCGGGCAGGCGCCACCCGAGCTGCTCGGCGACCTCGAAGCCGAGCGACTTGGAGCCCTCGGCGTAGTACGGGCGCATGTTCACGTTCACGAACGCCCACGGGAGGGCGTCGGCGACCTCGGTACACAGCCGGTTCACGTCGTCGTAGCTCCCCTTCACCGCGACGACCTTCGCGCCGTAGGCCTCGGTGGCGAGGATCTTGGCGCGCTCGAGGTCGTCGGGGACGAAGACGTAGCAGGGCATCCCGACCTTCGCGGCGTGCGCGGCCGTCGCGTTGGCGAGGTTCCCCGTCGAGGCACAGCTGATCGCCTCGAACCCGAACGCCCGCGCCATCGTGATCGCGACGCTCACGACCCGGTCCTTGAACGAGTTGGAGGGGTTGACACTGTCGTCCTTGATCCACAGCGTCTCGAGGCCGAGCCGATCGGCCAGCCGGCCGGCCCGGCGGAGCGGGGTGAACCCCGCCCCGAGGTCGACGCGCGGCACGCCCGGCCCGCCGGGCAGGAGCATCTCGTAGCGCCAGAGCGACGCCGGACCGGCCTCGACGTGCTTGCGAAGGTCCACGCCGTCGAGCGCCGCCAGGTCGTACGCGGGCTCGAGCGGTCCGAAGCACTCCTCGCAGATCGTCAGGGGTTCGACCGGATACCGCGCGTGGCACTCGCGGCACTCGAGCGCCTGCGGGGACGTGATCACCTCGTTCTCCCCCGACCTCTCACCAGGTCACCGCTCCCTTGGACGCGGACCCGACGAGCCTCGCGTACTTGGCGAGCGCGCCCGACCCGTACCGCGGCGCCGGGGGGAGCCACGCCGAACGGCGGCGCTCCAGCTCGGCCTCGTCCACGGCGAGGTCGATCCGGCGATTCGCCGCGTCGATCACGACCTCGTCGCCCTCGCGAACCAGCGCGATCGGCCCGCCGACCACGGCCTCGGGCGCGACGTGGCCGACGCTGTATCCCTTGGTCGCCCCGCTGAAGCGGCCGTCGGTGATCAGGGCGACCTCGGCACCGAGTCCCGCACCCGCGACCGCGGCCGTCACGCCGAGCATCTCGGGCATGCCGGGCGAGCCCTTCGGGCCCTCGTACCGGATTACGATGACGTCGCCCGCGACGACCGCCCCGCCCGTGACCGCCTCGAAGGCCTCGTGCTCGGAGTCGAACGGCCGCGCGCGCCCGCGGAACTCGAGCGAGGCGGCGCCGGCGATCTTCATCACCGAGCCCTCGGGGGCGAGCGAGCCGTAGAGCACGGCCGTGCCGCCCTCGGGATGGATCGGCTCGGCGAACGCACGCACGACCGTGCCGTCGGGCGCGGCCGGCGCGAGCTCCGCGAGGTTCTCGGCGATCGTCCTGCCGGTCACCGTCACACAGTCGCCGCGCAGCAGGCCGGCGGC
>JBOGVL010000238.1:0-4838 GCA_050692535.1 Actinomycetota bacterium
GGTCCGCGCCGCGTTCTGGGACCTGGGGATCGACGGGCTGATCGCGATCGGCGGCGAGGGGACCCTCGGCGCCGCGGCGCACATGACCGAGGAGGAGATCCCCGTCATCGGGATCCCCAAGACGATCGACAACGACATCTCCGGGACCGACGCCTGCATCGGGTTCGCGACGGCGGTCCAGATCGCGACCGACGCGATCGATCGACTGCACACGACCGCGGAGAGCCACAACCGGCTGATGCTCCTCGAGGTGATGGGGCGCAGCGCCGGCTGGATCGCACTGGAGTCGGGGATCGCGGGCGGCGCCGACACGATCCTGATCCCCGAGCGCCCATTCGACGTGCAGGAGGTGGCCGCGCGCCTCCGCCGCCGTCACCTGAAGGGCCACTCGTTCTCGATCGTGGTCGTGGCCGAGGGGGCCATGCCGGTCGAGGGCACGATGGCGGTCCCGGAGTACCCCGTGGACGAGCGCGGGTTCCCGAGGTTCGGCGGCATCGCGCAGACCCTCGCCCCGATCCTCGAGGCGGCGACCGGCTGGGAGGCCCGCGTCACGGTCTTGGGGCACGTCCAGCGGGGCGGGAGCCCGATCGCCGCGGACCGGATCCTTGCGACGCGGTTCGGGGCGGCCGCTGTCGACCTCGCCGTGCGCGGCGGCTGGGGCCGCATGGTCGCGGCCCGGGGCGGCGACATCGTGGACGTCGCGCTCGCCGACGCGGCCAAGGTGTGCCCCGTTCCCGAGGAGCTGCTGCGGGTCGCCGAGGTCTTCTACCTGTGAGCGGGCGATGAGGGTCGGGATCCTGACGGGCGGGGGCGACGTCCCCGGTCTGAACGCGTGCATCAAGGCCGCCACGCTCCGGGCGATCGAGGAGGGGCACGAGGTCGCCGGCATCCGGCGAGGCTGGGCCGGCCTCCTGGAGTGCGACCCGGACGACGTCGAGTCCGTCGCGGCCAACGTCGTCCGGCTCGATCATGCGGCCGTGCGAACCATCGACCGCAGTGGCGGAACGGTCCTCCACACGTCGAGGACGAATCCCGCCCGGGTTCGGCCGGCGGAGGAGCCGGCGTTCCTCGCCGCGGGACGCGAGGACGACGAACCCCGGGACCACACGGGCCACGTGCTGAAGGTGCTCGGCGCGGCCGGGATCGACGCGATGATCCCGATCGGCGGCGACGACACCCTGTCGTTCGCCCTGCGCCTGCACGACGAGGGCGTGCCGGTGGTCGCGATCCCGAAGACGATGGACAACGACGTGCACGGCACCGACTACTGCATCGGCTTCTCGACGGCGGTCACGCGCACGGTGAACTTCGTCCACCAGCTGCGGACGAGCGCCGGCTCGCACGAGCGGCTCGCCGTGGTCGAGGTCTTCGGCCGCTACAGCGGGGAGACCTCGCTGGTATCGGCGTACCTCGCCGGCGTCGAACGGGCGATCATCTCGGAGGTGCCGTTCGACATCGAGCGGCTCGCCTCCCTCCTCGTCGACGACAAGCGTCGCAACCCGAGCGGGTACGCGATGATGACGATCTCCGAGGGCGCTACCGTCGTCGGCGGCGAGATGATCCTCGGCGGCAAGGAGGACGCCTACGGCCATCGTAAGCTCGGCGGTATCGGCGAGGTCACCGGCGAGCTGCTGCACGAGATCACCGGGGAGGGGATCATCAACCAGCAGCTCGGGTACCTGATGCGGTCCGGCACCCCCGACTCCCTGGACCTGATGGTGGCCATCAACTATGCGGTGATGGCGGCCGATCTGCTCGTCCAGGGGCAGTCCGGACGGCTGGTGGCGCTGCGCAACGGCAACTACGTCAACGTGCCGATCGAGGTCACGCGGCAGGGAGTGAAGCGCGTCGACGTCGGGGCCCTGTACGACGTGGAGGCGTACCGGCCGACGATCCGTCACGTCGACGGCAAGCCGATGTTCCTCTACTGACCGCCGGGCGGCGGCCGTTCACCCGACGCCTCCTATACTGGCGCGAACGTGATCGGGTATCGCGTCGACCTGCGTTCGGACACCGTCACGAAGCCGTCGGACGCGATGCGTCGCGCCATGGCGGCGGCCGAGGTCGGCGACGACTGGTTCGGCACCGACCCCACCGTCAACCGGCTCCAGGAGCGCGCGGCCGAGATCGTCGGGACGGAGGCGGCGCTCTATGTCCCGACCGGGACCATGGCCAACCAGATCGGTCTTCGCCTGCACTTCCGTGGCACCGGCCATCTCGTGGTAGCCGAGCGGACGGCCCACGTCGCCTCGACCGAGATGATGAGTTCGGCGGTCCTGTCGGGGATCGCCTACCGAACGATCGAGGGCGACGAGCGCGGGAGGATCGCGGCTGAGCAGGTCCGGGCGGCCCTCGAGCCGGACGAGCCGTACGACGTGGAGGTCGTCGACCTGGTCTGCGTCGAGAACACGCACGGCCACGCCGGCGGCACCGTGCTCTCGGTCGACGAGCTGCGGGCGATCCGGAAGGCCGCCGGCGAGGCGGGCGTGGCCGTCCACCTCGACGGGGCCAGGATCTTCAACGCCGCCGCGGCGACCGGAGTGGACGTGACCGAGTGGACGCGCGAGGCCGACACCCTGATGTTCTGCGTCTCCAAGGGCCTCGGGGCGCCCATCGGCTCGCTCGTGTGCGGGCCGGCGGACCTCATGCCCGAGGCCCGGCGCCTCAAGATCCTCTTCGGCGGCGCCTGGCGCCAGGCGGGGGTCGTCGCGGCGGCAGGGCTCGTCGGGCTCGAGGAGGGCCCCAAACGCCTTCACGAGGATCACGAGCGCGCTCGCCGCATCGCGGAGGGGGTCGCGGCGCTCGGCGGGGGTATCGATCCCGCCGCGGTTGAAACGAACATGGTCTTCGTCGACACCGAACCGCTGGGGATGGCCCCGCTCGAGGCGGTCCGGCGCCTCGAGGGTGAGGGCGTGGGAGCTACCCTGGTGTCCGGGAAGGTCCGGATGGTCACCCACGTGGACATCGCCGACGAGGACGTCGAGACGGCGCTGGCGGCCTGGAGGGTCGTCGCCGGTTGAGGGGTCCGGGGGCTCAAGAAGTGAGCGCGAATGCGCGAGCGATAGTCCCCGGGGGATGAGGAGGCGAGCGTGAAGCTGTTCGGCCCGCGGTACCCGGAGGAGATCGCCAAGCGCGTCCCCCCCGGTCAGCGACTGGTCAAGACGTGGCCGGTGCTGCACTACGGCCCCATCCCGGCGTCCGACGGTTCGGACTGGGACCTCGAGGTCTCCGGCTTGGTCGAGGAGCCCTTCAAGCTCACTTACGAGGAGCTGCTGGCGCTGGGTCCCGTGGACGTGCGGGCCGACATGCACTGCGTGACGGGCTGGTCCACGCTCGACAACACGTGGACCGGCATCCCGTTCCGCGTCCTCGCCGAGCGCGCCAAGCCCACGCCGGAGGCCAAGTGGGTGATCGCGCACTGCGAGTATGGCTACACCTCGGACCTGTCCCTCGAGGCGATGCTCCAGGACGACGTCCTGGTCGCCTGGGCCAACGGTGGAGAGCCGCTGACGCCGGAACACGGCTATCCGCTCCGCCTCGTCGTTCCGCAGCGCTATGCGTGGAAGAGCGCGAAGTGGCTCCGCGGGCTCGAGTTCGCCAAACACAACAAGCGCGGGTTCTGGGAGGTGCGCGGCTACCACATCCACGCGGACCCCTGGCGCGAGGAGCGCTACAGCTACCAGGAAGGACCTCGCGCCGAGCTGGAGCCCTGACGTGTGGCGGGTCGCCGCGGCCGCGCTTCTGCTCGTGGCGGCGTCCTGTGCCCGGGGCCCGTCGGGCGACGCGCGTCAGGACGGCGCGCCGGTGATCGCGGCGGTGGGCGACATCGCCTGCAACTCGCTGCCGTCCGAGCACACGCGGCGCTGCCGGTACGACCGCGTGGCCGAGGCGATCCGCGCGCTCTCGCCCGACGCGTTCCTCGCGCTCGGCGACCTCCAGTACCTGCACGGCGAGCACGAGGACTTCCTCGCCTACTACGACCGGTTCTTCGCCGACCTCTTGCCGATCACGTATCCCGCGATCGGCAACCACGAGACGTACACGCTGTACGGCGAGGGCTACTACGAGTACTTCGGGGACCGGGCGCACCCGCCCGGCGGCTGGTACTCGTTCGACCTCGGGAGCTGGCACCTCGTGGCCCTCAACTCACAGCTCTGCAAGGGATCGACCTGGACGCCCGAGCTCGGCCAGCGCGCGCCCATCACCACGAGCCCGGCGATCGACAAGGGGTGCGGACCCGGCACGCCCGAGTTCGAGTGGCTGAAGCGCGACCTGGTGACGCACCCGTCGGCGTGCACGCTCGCCTACCTGCACCATCCGCTGTTCGGCACCGAACCCTATCCGCGGGGCGTGTTCCTGTACCAGCTGCAGCCGATGTACGAGCTTCTCGACGAGATGGGCGTCGACATCGTGCTGGCGGGGCACGAGCACAACTACCAGCGCTTCGCGCCCATGGATGCGTTCGGACGTCCCGACGCGGACGGGCTGCGCCAGTTCGTCGTGGGAACCGGCGGCGACACCTACGGCGATTTGCCGGGGGGCGACGCCGCCGCCAACCGCGAGGCGGCGCAGGATCGGTCGTTCGGCGTGCTGGCGGTGACGCTGCTGGACGGCGGCTACGACTGGGAGTTCGTCCCCGCGCCCGGCGAGGAGCCGTACGAGGACGCCGGGCACGGCGATTGCGTTTAGGGAGCGAGCGAGCGGATCCGTTCGAGCTCGGCCCGGCGGGTCTCGCCGGCCGCGGGCGTCTCGACGACGAGGCAGAGGTCCCGGACCTCGCGCCGGCGCAGGATCGCCGCGAACCCCTCCAGCCCGATCAGCCCCTCGCCGACCACCTC
>JBOGVL010000239.1:0-4827 GCA_050692535.1 Actinomycetota bacterium
CCTCGAGCAGCGCGTCGAGGACCCGACGTCGGCGGCCCTGCTCGTCGCGGCGCTGCGGCGGCTCGAGGCGGCCTCGGCCGTCCTGCTCTGCAACCCGGTGCCCGCCGAGCACGCGATGGACGGCGCGGAGGTCTCGCGCGCGGTCCGCGCGTGCGAGGAGGCGGCCGTCCTGGGCGGTGTTCGGGGCAAGGCGCTGACGCCGTTCCTGCTCTCCTGCCTCGCCGAGCGGACGGCCGGCCGAAGCCTCGAGGCGAATCTCGCGCTGCTGGAGTCCAACGCGCGTCTGGCGGGCGAGGTCGCGGCCGGCTAACGAAGCCAGGTCTTCGTGATCGCCTTGGCGAAGTTCCAGGCGTAGCGGAGCGACTTCGGCTTCTTGGACTCGCCACCCCGGCGGGTGAGGAACGTCACCGGCACCTCCACGATCCGGGCGCGCTGCCGCAGGGCTTCGATCGTGACCTCCGAGCTCCAGAACTGGTCCTGCTCAAGGACCAGCTTGCGGAGCGTGTCGGCGCGCGTGGCCCGGTACCCGCTCGAGATGTCCGTGACGCGCTGGCCGGTGATGACGGTCACGACCCAAGAGAAGAAGTGCACGCCGAGGTGCCGGATCAGCGGCCCGCGCTCGTAGTCGCCGAGCATGCGCGAGCCGTTCACGTGATCGGCCTCGCCCGAGATGATGGGCTTCACGAGGATCGGGAGTTCCTCGGGCTGGTGCTGCCCGTCGGCGTCGATCGAGACCACGATGTCGGCCTCGAGCTTCAGCGCCACGTCGTACCCGACACGGAGGGCGAGCCCGCCGCCGCGGCGGACCGGAAGGCTGGTCACCAGCGCGCCTGCCCTGCGGGCGACGTCGGCCGTGCCGTCGTCGGAGTGGTCGTCGACGAGGATCGGGACGACGTGGTGTCCCTCGATCTCCTGCGGCATCGCATGGATCACGGCGCCCACGTTCTCGGCCTCGTTGTAGGCAGGCGAGATCACCACGATGCGCCTGCCCTCCGGGAGCTCCTTCGCGCGGTCCCAGTCGAACGCCGACTGGCCGAGGGCCTCGACGAGCAGCCGGATGCTCCGCTCGTTGGTGTCGACGTAGGACGTCATCCGGATCACGAGCAGGAACAGGATCACGACCGCCACCAGCAGGACCGCGGTCAGGCGCTGCCCCGTGCCCGCCTCGAAGTTGAACGTCTCGAAGATCGGGTTGAACAGGTCGGGGGCGATCGCGAGCATGGCGACGCCGATCGCGATCGCCCCCGAGATGATCAGGCTGAGTCGACTGATTCTCCGGCGCCGGTACCGGGCGACCGAGACCGCGAAGAACGCCAGGACCAGCAGGGCGCCGATGACGCGGAGGGCGAGCATGGCGGCGCGTTAGGGCGCGGAGCCCTCGCGGACCCCGCGCCACCTCGTCGCGGGCAGGATGTGGTCCGGGATGACCCGGTCCCGGTAGCGCCGGATCACGTCGAACATCGACTCGATCAGCGTCTCCGAGAGCAGGTGGGGCTGCAGACCCAGGTCGAGCAGCTTGGTGTGCACCGCGTGGTAGTAGTGCTCCTCCATCTCCACCCGCGGGTTGTCCAGGTGGTCGACCCGGACGTCGATCCCCACCTCCGCGCCGGCCTTCTGGACCAGCTCGGCGAGGTCCAGGACCGAGAACTGTTCGGTGAACTGGTTGAACACGCGGTACTCGCCCGCCTCGGGCGGGTTGAGCACCGCGAGCTCGACGCACTGGATCGTGTCGACGATGTTCAGGTACCCGCGAGTCTGGCCGCCCTTGCCGTAGACGGTGAGCGGGTGGCCGATCACCGCCTGGAGACAGAACCGGTTCAGCGCGGTGCCGAAGACCTCGTCGTAGTCGAAGCGGGTGAGCAGGCGCTCGTCGAGCCGCGTCTCGTCCGTCTCGATCCCGTAGACCACGCCCTGGTTGAGGTCGGTCGAGCGCAGGCCCCAGATCCGGCAGGCGAAGTGGATGTTGTGGGAGTCGTGGACCTTGGTGAGGTGGTACATCGAGCCGGGGATCTTCGGGAACGGGAGCGTGTCGCTCCGCCCGTTGTGGTGCACCTCGATGAATCCCTCCTCGATGTCGATGTTCGGCGTCCCGTACTCGCCCATCGTCCCGAGCTTCACCAGGTGCGCGTCCGGAGCATGCTCGGCCATCGCGTAGAGCACGTTGAGGGTGCCCATCACGTTGTTCGTCTGCGTGAAGACCGCGTGCTCGCGGTCGATCATCGAGTAGGGCGCGCTCGGGATCTCGCCGTAGTGCACGATCGCCTCGGGGCGGAGGTGGCGGACGAGCCGCTCGGTGACCTCCCAATCCATGAGGTCGCCTTCGGTCACGCCGATCTCGAGCCCGGTGACCTCCCGGAAGGCCTGCGCCCGAGCCGGGAGCGACTCCCCGATCGGCGTGAGGGAGGCGGTTCCGGCCTCGACGTGCGCCCGCCGGCGAAGGTAGTTGTCCACGGCGTGGACGTCGTGACCCCGCCGCGCGAAGTGCATCGAGGTCGCCCAGCCGAGGTACCCGTCGCCGCCCAGGATCAGGATGCGCATGGATGCCCTCTCTCGAAGATGTGGGAAGCGGGGTCATCCTAGCAACGCGCCTGACCTGCGGGGATCAGTCCAGGGAGGCCAGCTCCTCGAGCACCCGGTCGACCTCGGCCGGCGTGTTGTAGTGCGTGAAGCCGATCCGCACGGCGCCGCCGGTCTCCTGCAACCCGAGCCGCTCCATCAGTTCCAGCGCGTAGTAGTGGCCGTCCCAGACGAAGACCCCGCGCTCCGCGAGGGCCTTGGCGGTCTCGGCCGGGTGCCGGTCGCCGACCCGAACCGCGAACGTGGGCGTGCGGTCGTGCGCCCGCCCCGGGTCCGCGATCCCGAACAGCCGGACGCCCGGGATCGCCCGCACGCCGTCGAGGAACCGGACGGACAGCGACGCCTCCCACGGGACGATCGAACGCTCGAATGCCTCGGAAACGGACGCTCGCCGGTCGGCGGGCCCGGGGGCGAGCGCCGCCAGGTACGCGACCGCGGCGACCCAGCCCGCGTAGCCCTCGTGGTTCTGCGTCCCGGTCTCGAACGCGAAGGGACGCTCGTCACTGGCGGGCCGGACCTTGTAGGGCGTCAGCGTGGACAGCAGCTCTCGGCGGCCGAACAGGATGCCGAGGTGCGGCCCGAAGATCTTGTACGGCGAGCAGGCGACCAGGTCGGCGCCGAGCGCCCGGACGTCGATCCGCCGGTGCTGCGCGAGGTGCACGCCGTCGCAGACGACGATTGCCTCGGTGCGCTCGCGGGCCCGTCGGACCAGGTCGGCCGAGGGCGTGATGGTGCCGACCGCATTCGAGGCGAGCGTGAAGGCGACGACCTTCGTCCGGTCCGTGAGCGCGGCGTCGAACGACTCCGCGTCGAGCGTGACGTCCTCCTCGCGGAGGTCCACCCACCGGACCGAGGCTCCCGCGTCCTCTGCGGCGAGGATCCAGGGGCGAACGTTCGCGTCGTGATCGAGCCTCGTGACGACGACCTCGTCGCCCGGTCCGAGCGTGCGGCCGACCGAGCGCGAGATCGCCAGCAGCAACGTCGTCGCGTTCGGCCCGAAGACGATCTCCTCCGGATCGGCGTTCAGCAGGTCGGCGGCAGCCCGGTGCGCCTCGAGGATGAGGTCGTCGGTCTCCTGGCTGTTCGGGAACGCGCCGTGGGAGTTCGAGTTGCTCCTGCGCAGGTAGTCCGCCATCGCCTCGATCACCGAATCGGGGACCTGCGAGCCGCCCGGGGCGTCGACGAACACGGCCGGCCGGCCCTCCACTTCGCGGGCGAGGCCCGGGAATCGGGTTCGGGCCCACGAGAGATCGGTGCGTGGCACGGCCATAGGGTGCGCGAGCGGTCGTCCGACGACAAGCCGCCCGGTCAGCCCTCGAGCCGGTCCCACTCGGCCGGGAGCTCCGGCGAGCGCCATGAGGGGTCGGGCCGCCACGAGGCCCACTCGCGGTCGAAGGGCGGCTCGCGGTCGAGGATCCGTCGCACCCCTCGTTCGCACTCCCGCCGGAAGGCGGCCGCGTCCTCCTGCGTGTAGGCGCCCACCCGGATGCCCGTCGCGACGTGGTCCTCGTCCTTCCACTGCCATGACGAGCGGTCGGGCTCGATCACGGCGTCGAGGTCGTGGTCGGACGTGTCGAACCCGGCCTCGAACCGGCGGAGCGGCTGCTCGACGTTCACGTACCAGTGGCGAGGGGTCCAGTCCTCGCTCCAGAGGTGCAGGACCGCGTGCCCCGCCCCGGGCCACGCGAAGGAGAGCACGTGCGTCGAGGTCCATTCCAGCTCGGTGAGCGTCCAGTGGGCGCCCGGGGCCTTCAGGCGGACCCAGGGCCGGGGCCGGTCGGGTCCGTACCACCGTATGCCGGGCGAGATGTAGAACATTTGCAGGTCGTCGTCGTCGCGGACGACGGTCGCCGGGCGGGCCGCGCCGAGGCGTCCGTGCCAGATCTCCCGCAGCGCGATCGCGTCGCCCGGCACGAAGCGGCGCACGGGCCTCACGCGATCCGGGCCGCGAACGCGGCTCGCGCCGCCTCCAGGAGCTCGTCGGCCCGGGCCTTCAGCGCGTCGACCTCGGTGCCGAGCTCGCCGGCGACCACCTCGTCCTTCAGCCCGGCCGCGTTGATCGAGACGTTGGCGAGGGCTGCGTGCGCCGCGGCGTGCAGGGCGTGCGCCGCCGACAGGCCGTCGGAAGCGGCGTTCGCATTGCCCTCCTCGGTCGCGACCCGCGCCGGATCCAGGAGGGCGGCCGCGCGGCGGGCGACCTCGAGCGGGATCCGCGCCGCGCCCTCGTACGCGCGCTGGATCGCCGCGCTC
>JBOGVL010000240.1:0-4784 GCA_050692535.1 Actinomycetota bacterium
CCCCGATCCGATCGAAAGGGGCGGCCTCCCCGGGCCGCCCCTTTCGCGTCCGCGGGCCCCGCTCAGCCCCGCTCCGGAACCGAACTGGGGTCCCACTCCTGCCGGCCGACGAGATATGCCTCCTGCCGGCCGACGAGATATGCCTCGTGGAGCCAGCCGCGAAGCTCCTCGTCAAGGTCCCCTGGCGAGCGGACTGGGAGCGAGTAAACCCAATCGCTCCGGCCGTAGTACGCCGCGCGCAGCCGGGGGCTCCGGATCTCACGCTTCAGCCAGAAGCTGAGGAGCAGGTGGTCGCGTCGGAACTCGACCCCGGCGAACCGCGCCCTGACCATCCACCCCGTCCTGGTCTTCGACGACACGTTCCGCACCCCGGGGGCGAACGAGCGGACGATCCGTCCAAGCGCCCCATAGAGCTCGACCACGTGGCGAGGCCTGCCCTTCAGGTGGTCGCGAACGCTCACCCGGACGCACGAGTGCCACATGTTGCGCGTCACGAATCGCTTGCCGCAGGCGGGGCAGGTCCGCAGCGGCCGCTTCGCGACCATTGGCCTCACGCAACGCGGACGCTGAGGACCGGGGCGAGATCGCGCGCGACGAGCGACCACGTGGCTCCGGCATCGGACGAGCCGAACACCTCGCCGGACGTGGCCCCGAAGTACAGGCCCAGCGGATCGACCCCGTCTTGGGAGAAGGCCTGCCGGAGCACCGTGAGGTAGCCGTCGCCGGGCAGGCCGTCCGAGTGGGCGGTCCAGGTCGACCCGGCGTCCCGCGTCTCGTAGACACGCACTCGCCCCTCGGCGGTGACGCGGTCGACATCCGAGTTCATCGGGATCACGTAGGCCGAGTCCGGGTCGGCGGGATCGATCGCCAGGGGAAACCCGAAGTCCGACGGCAGTCCTTCTGCGATGCTCGCCCACTTGAAGCCGGCGTCGTCCGAGCGATAGACACCGCCGTGGAATTGCATGAAGAGCCGATCGGGGCGGAGCGGCGCCCGGTGCATGTTGTGGACACACCGGCCGAAGGTCTGCGCCCGCGCCTCCTCCGGGAGGTAGCGGGGGTCGATGCCCGCGTTCCCGACCTCCCATCCTTTGCCCCCGTCCTCGGTGACGAACACGCCCACGGCCGAGACGCCGAGCGCGAGCCGCTTCGGGTCGCCGGGCCACGGGCAGATCGAATGCACCATCAGTCCGCCGGCGCCGGGGAACCAGTCGGGCCGGCCGGGGTGGTGCCAGAAGCTCCGGTTCAGCTCCCAGCTCAGCCCGCCGTCACGGCTCTCGAAGAGCGCGGCCGGGTCGACGCCGGCGTAGAGCAGCCCGTCCTCCTCCCCCGGCGTGATAGCCCAGACGCGGACGACACTTGCGTCCTCGCCGTCGGGGAAGCGGGGGCCGTCCGCCTGCTCCCACTCCCCCGTGGGGTCGTCGGTCACGAACACTCGGGGGCCGAACTGCCCGTGCGTGACGCTCGCGTGGTAGCGGCCGGTTCGAGGGTCGCGGATCGCGTACTCGACGACCTCCCCGGGAAACGCTCGCGTGGCGACGTCCATCGGCCCGCCGCGCTCGCCGCGCAGCACGAACAACCCCTTCTTGGAACCGATGAGGATCTCGGCGTCCGCGCCGCCCGAGACGGCCCCGACGATCTCGAGGCGGTCGGCCTCCGCGATCTCGGCCTCGCCGCGCACCCGCTCGCCGTCCAGGAAGACGGCGACGTGCTCGCGGACTCGACCCTGGTCGTCCAGGACCCAGCCGCCGAGCTTGGGGTGCGTCCGCTCGAGCTCCCGTAGCGCCTCGCCAACCGTGCTGCCCGCGACCGAGACCTCGCGCTCCCCGCCCGCGAGGGCACGGAGCGGCGGTCGGAGGCGGACGACGGCCATGACCGGAGTTTAGCCAAGCGACCGCCGGGGGGGTTTCGGTTTCCTGCGGTTCGGATCGCCCGGAGGTGACTCCGGCCCCTCGCGTCACCGGAGGTCGTCGGTCGCGTCCATCCGCGCGCATCATGGCTGCACGTCGAACCGGGAGCCGGCATGACGATCGAGGTTCCGGAGAGCCGCTGGGCGGACCTCGACGGTCCGACCCACTACGTGCGTTGGGACGGTCCGGACGAACGGACGTTCGTGCTGGTGCACGGCATCGGTGGCTCGCTGTTGTCGTGGCTCGCGGTCGCCCCCGGGCTCGCCCGGCACGGGCGCGTGTTTGCGCTCGACCTCGCCGGGTTCGGGCGAACGCCCAGGGCCGGCCGCCGGAGCCGCGTCTCGGACAACCGGTCGCTCGTGTCCCGGTTCGTCGAGGAGGTCGCCGGTGACGATCCGGTCCTCCTCTGCGGGAACTCGATGGGCGGCGGGATCTCGATGCTGCAGGCCGCGCTCGAGCCGGCCTCGGTGGAGGGGCTCGTCCTTTCGAACTCGGTCTTCCCCTGGGTGTGGGGAGCGACGCCAGCGCCGGTCGTCATGTTCGGGTTCGGCGTCTATCAGGTGCCCCGCCTGGGCGAGTGGGCGTCACGACAGCGCCTGAACGGGCTCGAGGCCGAACGCGCAGTTCGGGTCGGCCTGAAGATCATCGCCGCCGACCCCTCACGGATCGACCCGGACCTGGTGACGGCCCACGTCGAGCAGCTGATCCGTCATCAGGCCGAGGAGGATTCGGGGCCGGCGTTCCTGGAGGCCGCCCGCTCGCTGCTGGCGCTCGGCCGCCGTCCCAGGGCGGCGAGGTGGATCCTCGACTCGGTCACGTGCCCGGTGCTGGTGATCCATGGGCGCGAGGACCGCCTGGTGCCGCTCCGCTACGCGGAGAAGGCGCTCGAGGGCCATCCCGAATGGGAGATGCGCCTGATCCCGAAGGTCGGCCACGTCCCGCAGATGGAAGCACCCGAGCGATGGTTGCGCGCGGTCGAGGAGTGGCTCGCGGGACTCCCGGCGGCCGGGAGGAGGAGCTTCGAGTTCGATGAGCCGAACGGCTAGACGCCGGCGGCCTTCGCGAGCTCCGCGAGGGACTCGTCGAGCGAGAGGGCGAGGCGGTCGACGTCGGGCATGCCGTCCCAGTCGCCGGTGAGCCCGAACGCCATGGTCCCGGCGAGCGACGTGCACGCGATCGACAGCGCCGAGTTCTCGCCGAGCGGCATCGAGGGATAACTCGCGACGAGCCGCGCGCCGGCTAGGTACATCGGCTGCTGCGGCCCGGGGATGTTCGAGACGACGAGGTTGAACCACGGTCCGCGGCTCGCCAGGCGGGCGGCCGCGGCGAGCAGCCCGCCCGGCCCGTACGCGCCGAGCCCGATGATGGCGTCCGCGCTCATCGCCATCATCGAGTCCTTCAGGTGCTGCGTGCCCTCGCGGACGAGCGCCAGACGGCGCTTGGGCGACATCGCCCCGACGGGCAGGTCGACGAACGCCGGGGCGACGCGATTACCGAGCGGCCCGTCGCCGGACCCGCGGACCGAGACCGGGACCATGACGCGGAGGGTCCGGCCCTTGGTGGGTTCCTTCCGCGCCCGCAGCAGCCGGTACAGCGCGCCCCCGACGACCGCCAGCACGACGTCGTTGACCGTTCCGCCCATCGCGTCCTTGATCTCCTTGAACCGCACCACCGGCGCCTCGGTCATCGCGAACCGCCGGTTCGGCCCGATCCGGACGTCGAACGCCGACGACGGGCGCGCCCCCATGTCGAGGATGCTTCGTACGCCCGACATGACGGTCCCGAGCCCAAGCGCCGCGACGGCGGGGGAGCGCCGGACGTTCTCGACGACCGTCGAGAACGCGCGAGCCGGGTGCGTCGCGAGCTCCCGGGCGGCCTCCTCGAGCAGATCCCGGCCCGTCGGCTCGGGCTCGGGACGCCACGGCGGCGGGGTGGGGATCGCGGGCGGCTCTGGGGACAGGTCGTAGATCGCCGCGGCCAGATGCATGCCCGACAGGCCGTCGATCATCGCGTGGTGCACCTTCATCAACGTGGCGACGTGGCCGTCTTCGAGGCCCTCGATGACGTAGAGCTCCCAGAGCGGCTTCGTCCGGTCGAGCGGCCGCGAGAGCACCCGCTGCACGTAGTCGGCGAGCTCGCGGCGGCCGCCGGGGGCTGGGAGCGCCGCCCGGCGGAGGTGGAAGTCGAGGTCGAACTCCGCGTCGTCGACCCAGAGCGGGAGCCCGAGGTCGAACGGGACCGCGACGACCTTCTGCCGGAACCGCGGTGCGAGATGCAGGCGCGAGGCCATGACCGTCGCCACGTCCTCGAACCGCAGGCGCCCGTCCCTCCGCGTCGAGGGATCGAGCACGGCGAGGCCGGCGACGTGCATGTGCATGGCCGGCCGCTCCAGGTAGAGGAACGACGCGTCCAGGGCGGTCAGGCGCTCGGGTGACATCGACCCACACCGTACCGCTCCCCGGCCGCGGCGGGAACCGGTGCTACCCTCCGCGCCGATGCGCCGACGTCTGCGCGCCCTCCTCGCCCTCTCGGCGTTCGCCCCGCTCACCCTGCTCGCGACGGGGGCCGGAGCGACCGAAGGGGCGGACGATCGCGACGTCGAGACGCTCGACAACGTCTTCTCGCCGAGGATCGTGCGGATCGCGGTCGGCGGCTCGCTCCGGTGGACGAACGACGGCCGGAGCCCCCACAACGTGATCGCCGACGACGGCTCGTTCCGATCGGACGTCCTCGAGCCGGGCGACGCGTTCGAGGAGGCGTTCGTGGAGGCCGGGGCGTTCCCCTTCCACTGCTCGCTGCACGGCGCGCCGGGCGCGGGGATGACCGGCCTGGTCCTGGTCGGCGACGTGCCGATCCCCGGGGCCGCATCCGGCGTCG
>JBOGVL010000241.1:0-4760 GCA_050692535.1 Actinomycetota bacterium
GTCCCAACCCTCCAGCCGGCACACCTGCAGGGCGTAGCGGGCCTCGCGCAAGCTCCGGCCCGTCTCGCCCGGGCTCGCGGAGCCGCCGGCCCCCACCCGGACGTCGTCGCTCCCCAATCGCTCGACGACGGCCGAGCGAAACGCGCGAACGTCCTGGTCCGCGTCGGCGGGCAGGACCACGTGCACCTGCCGGCCGCCGTTGGAGACGAGGTAGGGGCCGCCGGCGCGCGACAGGTGGTCCTCCGCCGCATACGCCAGGGCACCGACCTCGCCGCCCGTCTCGAGCGCGAAGACCGTGATCGGGCCCTCGCGCGGGAACCCGAACCGCGCCAGGCCGCGCGCCACGTCCGGCGCCGGGAGCCCACCGCCGGCGAGCGACTCGAAGAAGTCTCCCTGCAGTCGCCGCTCGGCCTCCGCCACCGCGCGGGACTTCGCGAGCTCGATCGCGAAGAGCGAGAGAGCGTGTCCCGCCACGATGCGGCCGACGTGCGAGAGCGGCTCCCGGGTACCGACCGCCAGGAAGGCCTCGACCCGGCCCTGGGCGCCCACCGGCTGGACCCACACGTTCCGCCCCTGGTCGACGAGCGTGAGGCTGAAGCCGGTCCCCTCCGGCCGCGAGGTCCGCAGCTCGTCCCAGATGCGCGTGGCCCGCTGCCGCGCGGCCGGCGAGGTCGCCGTGAGGGGCATCCCGTGCAGGTCGAGCAGCAGGACCCATCCGTCCGTGACGCGGGCGAGCGAAGCGGCGATGCCTTCGATCCCTCCACCCTCCATCACCGCGCGCGTCAGCACGTGCTCCGCGTCGACCGCGCGCTGCAGCATCTCGTACTGCTCGGAGAGCAGCCGCGTGAACACGGCCTCGGTGATCGCGATGAACGGCACCAGGTACGGCACCTCGAACAAGGGGAACCCGACCCGCTCCGCCGCGGTCATGAGGGCCCTCGGGACCCTCTCGTGCCCGAAGCCGACGCCGAACCCCAGCCCGGCGAGGCCGGCGTCGTCGAGGCGGCGGAGGTACGCACGCTGCCGGGCGGGCGTGTCGCCGATCCCCGCTCCGGTGGTGAGCAGGATCTCGCCGCCCTTCAGCCAGGGGGTCGGGTCCTCGAGCTCCGAGCTGTGGACCCAGCGAACCGGTCGGTCCGCGCTCGCGCCCCCGGCGACCAGGCGCAGGGAGAGCCCGGGGACGTTCAGGATGTCGCCGACCGTGACCGCCACGAACCCGATTGTACGAACCGTACAGAGCCGCGCCCGCGGAGACAGTTTGCACCCGTGGGGGACTGGACGGGCCGTACAAGGGCCGGGCACCTCCTTGGTCGTGCTCGGCCTGACGGCCGGCGCGCGGGCGGCGGAAACTGCCGTCAACGCTCGCGAGCACGACCTCGGGCAGCCGGAAGAGGAGGGCGCGGATGGACATCACCCAGGAGCGCAAGCTCGTCACCGAGATCCCGGGACCTCGATCCCGCGAGTGGTTCGAGCGCCGAGTCGCGGCGATCCCCCAGGGCGTCGCCAACATCCACCCGATCGTGACCGCGCGAGCGTCGGGCGCGATCATCGAGGACGTCGACGGCAACCGCCTGATCGACTTCTCGACCGGCATCGCGGTGCTGAACGTCGGACACACCTCGCCCGAGGTCGTGCGGGCGGCGCAGGCGCAGCTGGAGCTCGATACGCACACGTGTTTCCACGTGACGGCGAACGAGCCGTACATCGAGCTCGCCGAGCGCCTGAACGCGCTCGTGCCCGGCGACGGCCCGGCGAAGACGATGTTCGCGAACTCCGGCGCCGAGGCCGTCGAGAACGCCGTGAAGATCGCCCGAAAGTCGACCGGGCGCGCCGCGGTCGTGACGTTCGACCACGCGTTCCACGGGCGGACGCTCCTCGCGATGACCCTCACCGCGAAGGTCATGCCCTACAAGCAGGGCATGGGGCCGTTCGCGCCCGAGGTCTACCGCCTGCCGTTCGCCTATCCCTACCGCTGGCCGACCGGTCCGGACCGCGCGGCCGGCGAGGCGCTCGCGTACGCGAGGGATGAGATGCACAAGCACATCGGCGAGGAGAACATCGCCGCGATCATCCTCGAGCCGATCCAGGGCGAGGGCGGGTTCGTGGTGCCGGCGCCCGGCTTCCTCGGCGGCCTCGCCGAGTTCTGCGCCGAGCACGGCATCCTGTTCATCGCCGACGAGATCCAGAGCGGCATGGGACGTGCCGGCCGATGGTTCGCGATCGAGGACGAGGGCGTCGTGCCGGACCTGATCACCAGCGCGAAGTCCCTCGGCGGCGGCCTGCCGATCAGCGCGGTCACCGGGCGGGCGGAGGTCATGGACTCGGTCCACGTGGGCGGGCTCGGCGGCACCTACGGCGGCAACCCGGTCGCGGCAGCGGCCGCCCTCGCGGTCCTGGACCAGATCGATCGCGAGGGGCTGCTCGAACGCGCTCGCGTGCTCGGCGACCGCCTGCGGCAGCGCCTCACCGAGATGCAGGGGCGGCGCCGGGTCATCGGCGACGTCCGCGGCCGCGGCCTCATGAACGCGATCGAGCTGGTCGCCGATCGGACCACGAAGGAGCCGCTGGACGGCGCCACGGGGACCGGGATCGTGCGGCGCTGCCTCGAGAACGGCCTCGTGATCCTCAAGGCGGGCACGTACGACAACGTGATCCGGCTGCTGCCGCCGATCACGATCGACGAGCGACTGCTGGACGAGGGCCTCGAGATCCTGGACGAGGCGATCGGGACGGCCGCGCCGGGCTAGTCATTTCGCCACACCCTGTTGTCGGTACCCGAAGATCACCTCTCCCAGTGATGGCGTCGCGCCCGCAGCCGGCCGATCCCGATACAGAAGGGATCGATGCCATGCAGAGGATCCAGGAAGAGCGGCGGTCGCGGCGACACGAGCGACCTCGGGAGGAGCCCGCCGAGCGGGCCGAGGACACCACCGAGAAGCTCAAGCACGACCTGGACGACATCCTCGACGAGATCGACGCCGTGCTCGAGGAGAACGCCGAGGAGTTCGTCAAGGCCTACGTGCAGAAGGGCGGCGAGTAGCCCGTCCACCCCGCTCCGGCACGTCGTGCCGGCGCTGCTAGCGTCCAGGCCATGTCGCCGGAGGACCCGCCCGAACCGGTCGCGTCGCCGCGCGCGTCGCGACTGGGCAGGATGGTTCGCCGCGTCGCGGTCGACCTCACCCCCCTGCGCGCGTCGCGCGACTTCCGCCTGTTGTGGCTGGGGCTCCTGGCCTCGTCGCTCGGCGGGCAGTTCACGATCGTCGCGACCTACGTCCAGGTCTACCGCCTGACGGGGTCGACGGCTGCCGTCGGTCTGCTCGGCCTCGTCGGCTTCGTCGCCCTCGTCGTTGGGACGCTCGCGGGAAGCACCTTCCTCGACGCCGTCGACCGCCGGAAGATCCTCATCGCGGCGCAGCTCGGCTACCTGGCGTCGTCCGGGGCCCTCTTCGCGGGGGCCCTCGCCGGCGACCCGCCGATCGGCCTCATCTACGCGGCGGTGGCGGGGATCGCGGCCACGAGCGCGATCGACGGACCCACGCGGAACGCGATGACGCCTCGGCTGATCGACCGCGAGCTCCTCCCCTCCGCCGCGGCGCTCAACCAGCTCACGTGGAACGGGGCCGGGCTGATCGGTCCGGCCCTCGCGGGCGTCGTCGTCGCGGGCCTCGGCTTCTCCTGGGCCTACGGGATCGACCTCGCCTCGATCGGGCTGCTGCTTCTCGCGTCGATGGCGGTGCGGCCGATGCCGCCTCGGCAGGGCGAGCGCGCGACCGTCGGGTGGCCCGCCGTGCGGGAGGGGTTCGCGTTCCTCCGCGGGCGGCGGGTGCTCCAGTCCACGTTCGTGATCGACATCATCGCGATGGTGTTCGGGATGCCGCGAGCCCTGTTCCCGGTGCTCGCGCTGACGCAGTTCGATCGCGGCGACGCCGTCACCGGGCTCCTGTTCGCGGCGCCGGCCGTCGGCGCCTTCATCGGCGCCGCCACGACCGGGTGGGTCGGGCGGGTGCGGCACCAGGGTCTGGCCGTGATCTGGGCCGTGGTCGTCTGGGGGGCCGGCATCACCGCGTTCGGGCTGGTCGGCTCGCATCTGTGGCTGGGGCTGTTCTTCCTCGCCGTGGCGGGAGCCGCGGACGTGATATCGGCGGTGTTCCGAAACACCATCCTGCAGCTCACGGTCCCGGAGGGGCTTCGCGGCCGGCTGTTCGGCATCCACATCCTGGTCGTGACGGGCGGCCCACGCCTCGGTGACCTCGAGGCCGGGCTCGTTGCGTCCGCGTTCTCGCCGGCCGTCTCGGTCGTCTCCGGCGGCCTGCTCTGCATTGCCGGCGCGGGGTTGGTCGCGTGGCTCGTCCCGACGTTCCGCCGGTATCAGGCGGGCGAGGACGCATGACCCTGCAGCTCGGTCCACCGCCCCGCGGCTCGAGGCCTATGCTCCGCGCGTGGCGGCGGAGCTCGTGGAGCTGCGGGTGCTGGAGGGGCCGAACGTGTACTTCCCTCGCCCCGCGATCAAGGTGACGCTCTCGGTCGGCCCGTGGCTCGCGATGCCCGAGGAACGGTTCGCGCGAGTCTTCGATCGCGCCGGCGGGAACGGCCGGCCCGGCCGGCCCGGATCGGATCAGCGACGACGCGCGGTGGCGCGCCTGGCCACCCACCTGACGAGGCGGCTCGCGGTCGCGAGCGAGGTCCGCCTCGGCGTGCGGGGTCGGCCAGGGCCCGAGTCCGATCAGGTGACCGTGGCCTTCCCGTGGCGCCGCCGCGGC
>JBOGVL010000242.1:0-4733 GCA_050692535.1 Actinomycetota bacterium
CGTTCCTGGAGGAGCGCGCGCCCTCGCTCGCGCGTCCCGGCGAGATCGTCGACGCCGACGGGAACGCCCTCGGCGAACACCGCGGGACGTTCCGCTACACGATCGGCCAGCGGCGCGGGCTCGGGGTCTCGACCGGCGAGCGCTCCTACGTGGTGGACGTCGACGCTCGGGCGAACCGGCTCGTCGTGGGCCCGAGCGAGCTGCTCGAGCGCCGGGGCCTGGTCGCCGACCGCGTCCACTGGGTCGCGGGCGAACCCCCGGCGGACGGTCCGTTCGAGGCCGAGGTCCGGCTCCGCTACCGCGGCGACGACGCGCCCGCGGTCATCGCCGCGGACCGGGATCGGATGCGGGTGGAGTTCCGCTCGCCGCAGCGCGGGGTCGCGCCGGGGCAGAGCGCGGTCGTCTACCGGGGCGACGAGTTGCTGGGCGGCGCCAGGATCCTCGAAGCGCTCCGCTGACCGGAGGCGTCCGCGCGCCGGATATCATCGGCCGTCGGGCCCGAAAGGACGTCGTGAGGCTTCTCAAGCGCAAGCCGCGCAGCTTCGACATCCAGGTGCAGGACATGACCCTGCACATCCAGGCCGTGACGGACTTCAACGAGGAGTCCCGGGCGGCGGCGCTGTCCTTCTGGGAGCAGCTCAACGCCTACACGCTGCGCAACCCGGACATGCGCAACAGCAAGCGGCCGATCGACGTGCCCGACGACGCGCCCGAGATCGTCCGCGAGATGGTGTCGGCGGCCCGGCGGGCGGGGGTCGGCCCGATGTACTCGTTCCAGGGCGCCGTCACCGACTACGTCGGCCGGTTCCTCTCGCGCGAGGTCTCCGAGGTGACGGTCAACTGCGCGGGCGATTACTTCATCCTCGCCAAGCGGCGGCAGAAGCTCACGGTGCTCAAGCGCTCGACGGGGTCGACGGTCGCGGTCGTCGTCCCCGCCAGCAAGCAGGGGGTGGGCATCTCCATGACGGTCGGCCGGGGCCACGCCGCGCTGGACGGCCTCGCGGTCCTCGCGGACTCCTGCATGGTGGCGGACGCGGCCGCGGCCGGTGTGCAGGCGATCCTCCCCAAGGAGAACGGGTTCCGGAGCGCCCTCCAGTACCTGAAGCAGGTGCGCGGCGTGCTCGGCGGGCTCGTGGTGGTGGAGGACCGGCTCGGCGTGGCCGGGGCGGTGGAGATCGCCGGGTGACGACCGCCGCCGAACGCGAGCTCGCGCGCGCCAAGGTTCGGGTCGAGGAGCTGCGTGAGCAGCTCAACTACCACCTGTACCGCTATCACGTCCTGGACGACCCCGAGGTCTCGGACGCGGACTACGACGAGCTCATGAACGAGCTCCGCGCGCTGGAGGAGCGCTTCCCCGAGCTCGTCGTCCCCGACAGCCCGACGCAGCGGGTGGGCGCGGCGCCCGCCGACCTGTTCGCGCCGGTTCCCCATCGCTCGCCGATGCTCTCGCTCGACAACGCGTTCAGCCGCGAGGAGCTGGAGGCCTGGGCCGTGCGCGTCGAGCGCGGCGTGGGCGCCGGGGCCCGCTACTCGTGCGAGCTGAAGATCGACGGCGTGGCCGTGGCCCTCACCTACGAGCGCGGCGTGCTGACCAAAGGCGCGACGCGCGGCGACGGACGGGTCGGCGAGGACATCACCGCGAACGTGCGGACCGTCCGAACCGTGCCACAGCGTCTCCGGGTGACGGACCCCCCCGACTATCTCGAGGTCCGCGGCGAGATCTACCTGCCGGTCAAGGCATTCGAGCGCCTGAACGACGAGTTGCTCGCCGCGGAGCAGCGGCCGTTCGCCAACCCGAGGAACGCGGCGGCCGGTTCTCTCCGACAGAAGGACCCGAAGGTGAGCGCCTCACGGCCGCTCTCGCTCTGGGTGCACTCCTTCGGCTTCGCCCGGGGCGTCCGCTTCGACTCGCACTCCGGGTTCCTGGCGTGGTGCCGCGACGCCCACCTCCCGGTGGCCCCCACGTCGGAGGTCAAAGACGACGTCCCCGGCGTCGTCGGGTATCTGGAGCACTGGGAGGAACATCGCCACAGCGTCGACTGGGAGATCGACGGCGTCGTCGTCAAGGTGGACCAGGTGGCCTTCCAGGACGAGCTCGGCGCGACGAGCCATGCGCCCCGATGGGCGGTCGCGGTCAAGTTCCCGCCCGAGGAGCGCACGACGCGGCTCCGCGAGATCGGGGTGCACACCGGGCGCACGGGCATCGTGACGCCCTTCGCGTTCCTCGAGCCCGTGCAGGTCGGAGGCGTCGTGATCTCGACCGCGACCCTGCACAACGAGGACGAGGTCCGGCGCAAGGACGTCCGCGAGGGCGACACGGTGATCGTCCGCCGCGCCGGGGACGTGATCCCGGAGGTCGTCGGCCCGGTGCTCTCGAAGCGGAAGAAGGGCGCCCGCCGGTGGAAGTTCCCCTCCGCCTGCCCGTCATGCGGAACCAAGCTCGTCCGCCGGGAGGGCGAGGCCTACCGGCGATGCCCCAACAAGCGTGACTGTCCCTCGCAGAACGTCGAGTGGTTGTTCAGCTTCGCGTCCCGCGGCGGGATGGACATCGAGGGGCTCGGCTACAAGACCGGCATCCAGCTCCTCGACCGTGGGTTGGTGAAGGATCCCGGCGACATCTTCTCGCTCACGCCCGAAGACCTCGCGCAGCTCGAGGGATTCGCGGACAAGTCGATCACCAACCTGATCGCCTCCATCCAACAGGCCAAGGACCGGCCGCTGTGGCGGCTCCTGGTCGCGCTCAACATCCCGCACGTCGGCACGCACGTCGCGCAGGTGCTCGCGCGCGCCTTCGGGTCGGTCGACGCGCTCGCCGCGGCCACCGAGGAGCAGGTCGACGACGTCCCGGAGATCGGACCCGAGATCGCGCGGAGCGTCCACGAGTGGTTCCAGGACCCCGCCAACCTCGCGCTGGTCGACAAGCTCCAGGCCGCCGGCGTGCGGACGCGCGACGACGTCCCGCGATCCGCTCGGAAGCAGCCGCTCGCGGGCCGGACGATCGTGCTGACCGGCGGCATCGAGGCGATGTCCCGCGACGAGGCCACCGCCGCGGCGCAGGCCGCCGGCGCACGCGTCGCCTCGAGCGTCTCCAAGAAGACCGACTTCGTGGTCGCGGGCGAGAACGCCGGCTCCAAGCTCGCGAAGGCGGAGGAGCTCGGCGTCGAGGTCGTCGACGAGAAGGAGTTCCTGCGCAGGCTCGGCGGACAGGCGAACGTCCGGTGAACGGACGCGGTGGGTCATGACGTACTCGATCGTCGCACGCGACCCGGCGACCGGCGACCTCGGCGTCGCCGTACAGTCCCACTGGTTCGCCGCCGGGATCGTGTGCTGGGCCCGGCCGGGCGTCGGTGCGGTGGCGACACAGGCCACGGCGCTGATCGACCACGGGCCGCTCGCGCTCGATCTGCTCGCGGCGGGCGTCGGCGCCGAGGGATCGCTCCGGGCCAGGCTCGAGGCCGACGCCGATCGCGAGGTCCGCCAGGTGGCGGTGCTGGACCGCGCCGGCGACGTCGCCGCCCACACGGGCGCCTCCTGTATCCCGGAGGCGGGACACCGGACGGGCGACGGGTTCTCGTGCCAGGCGAACATGATGCGGCGGGCGACGGTCTGGGATGCGATGGCGGAGGTGTTCGCGGCGGCCCGGGGCGATCTGGCCTCCCGGCTCCTCGTCGCGCTCGAGGCGGGGGAGGCCGAGGGAGGTGACATCCGCGGCCGCCAGGCGGCGCGCCTCTTGGTCGTGCGGGCGGAGGCGACCGAGCGGCCGTGGGAGGACGTCCTCGTCGATCTGCGCGTGGACGACCATCCCGAGCCCCTGCCCGAGCTTCGGCGCCTCTTCGACCTGAAGCGCGCCTACGACCGGCTCGAAGCGGCCGAGGAGATGGAGCTCGCCGGCGACCCGGAGGGTGCGCTGCGAGAGCGGCGCGCCGCGATCGAGGGGATGCCCGACAACCCCGAGGCCGCGTTCTGGACCGCCGTCTCGCTCGGTTTCCGGGGCCGGGTCGAGGAGGCGAGACCCCTGGTCGCGCTCGCGGTCGGGGCCGACGCCGGATGGAGCGATCTGCTGCGCCGGCTGGCCGATCGGGGACTCATGCGGGTGACGCCGGAGCTCGCGGAGGCGCTCCTGCGCCGAGACTGAGTCCGCCGGACGTATGCTGCGCGCGTCCCGATCATGAGCGAGCCCGGATCCTCGTCGTCCGACGCGGAGCGCGAGGCGTCCGAGCGGGCCGCCCGCGAGCGCTCGGTCGTCGCCATGCTGCGCCAGCTGTGGCTCGGCCTCTCCACGTACCGCCTGTACCCGGAGAACCCGAGTCGTCCGGGCTTCGCGACCGCCGTCGAGCGCGTGGACGCGGCGGTGGCGGGGGCTCTCCTCGGCGGGCCGGTCTCGGTCGAGATCCGGGGGGATCGCTTCGTGTGGGGCGGCGTGCCGCTCTCGCGCGACGACGCGGTCGAGCGGCTGGCGCTCGTGTGCTTCGAGCGTCGGGTCGAGCGACTGACCGTGATCGCGACGCCGAACGCGGCCGATCTGGAGCGGCTCTACGCGATCCTCACCCGCCCGGCCGCCGAGCTGGAGGAGGCGGGCGGGGTCGAGAGCCTCCTCCGCGACCGCGGCGTCACCTCGATCTCCCTGTCGCCGATCGGTCCGGGGACGGTCGACGAGGCGGACCACGTCCCCGACGACGTCGCGGAGGTTGCCGCCTCGCGCCGGCTGGACGCCGATGTCCTCGCCTCAGAGC
>JBOGVL010000243.1:0-4731 GCA_050692535.1 Actinomycetota bacterium
GCACGCGGTCGACCGCGCCCTCGACCGCCGCAGCGCGGGCGTGCTCGCCGAGGTGGCGCAGGAGCATCGCCCCCGACAGGATCATCGCGACCGGATTGGCGACGCCGCGACCCGCGATGTCGGGCGCGCTGCCGTGGACCGGTTCGAACACCGCGTACTCCCACCCGAGATTCGCACCCGCGGCCACCCCCAACCCTCCGACCAGGCCGGCGCACAGGTCCGACAGGATGTCGCCGTACAGGTTCGGGAGCAGCAGCACGTCGAACACCTCGGGTTCGCGGGTGAGCCGCATCGACAGCTGGTCGATCTGCATGTCCTCGAACTCGATGTCGGCGTTGGACGCGGCCTCCTCGTGGCCGATCGAGAGGAACAGGCCGTCGGAGAACCGCATGATGTTGGCCTTGTGTCCGAGCGTGATCCGCCGCCGCGCGTTCGCCCGGACCAGCTCGAACGCGAATCGCACGATACGGCGCGCGCCGGTGACGCTGATGGGTTTCACGGTGAACCCGGCGTCCTCGCGGACCTCGCGCCCGGCCAGGCGTCGGAGCTCGACACGGAGCTCGTCCGCCTGCGGGGACCCGCGCTCGAACTCGATGCCCTGGTACAGGTCCTCGGTGTTCTCCCGGACGACGACGAGGTCGACGCCCGCGTGACGGGTCGGGAGGCCGGGGAGCGATCGTGACGGCCGCACCGCGGCGAACAGGTCGAGCTCGTGGCGCAGGGCGACGTTGACGCTGCGGAACCCCGTCCCCACCGGCGTCGTGATCGGGCCCTTGATCGCGACTCGAGACTCGCGGATCCGCTCGAGGACGCGAACCGGTAGGGGGGTTCCCTCGCGTTCGAGGACGGCGGCGCCGGCCTCCTCGACCACCCACTCGATGCCGGCCCCCGTCGCGTCGACGACCCGGCGGGCGGCCTCCGAGACCTCGGGGCCGATCCCGTCGCCGGGAACGAGCGTGACCAGGTGCGCCACGGACGAACCTTACCGGGCCTCGGACGGCCTCCCGCCGGGCAGGGGGCCTGCTAGAAGCGATCGAAGAGGATCGAGCGCTTCACGTCCTGGATCGCCTTCGTCACCTGGATTCCCCGCGGGCAGGCGTCCGTGCAGTTGAACGTCGTCCGGCAGCGGAACACGCCGGTTTTCTCCGAGAGGATGCGCAGGCGGTCCTGCCCCGCCTCGTCGCGGGAGTCGTAGATGAACCGATGCGCGTTCACGATCGCCGCCGGACCCACGTACTCCTCGTCGCCCCAGAAGATCGGGCACGACGTCGTGCAGGCCGCGCACAGGATGCACTTCGTCGTGTCGTCGAAGCGGTGGCGCTCCTCCGGCGACTGACGCCGCTCGTCGTCCGGCTCCCCCGAGTCGTTGACCAGATAGGGGAGCACCGAGCGGTAGCCGGCGAAGAACGGCTCCATGTCCACGATGAGGTCCTTGAGGACGGGAAGCCCGCGGATGGGCTCGACCGTGACCTTGGGGGCGACGTCGCGGACGATGACCTTGCAGGCGAGCGCGTTCCGTCCGTCGATCATCATGGCGTCCGAGCCGCAGATCCCGTGTGCGCACGAGCGCCGAAGCGCCAGCGTGCCGTCGTGGTACCACTTGACCTGGTGCAGGGCGTCCAGGAGGCGGTCGTCGGGGTCGGACTCGATCGTGAACTCGTCCCACCACGACTCGTCGCCGCGGAGCTCGGGGTTGTACCGGCGGATCCTCATCGTGAGGGTGACGCGGGGAGTCGCCCCGGCCCGCCTCCGATCGGAGGCCTCGAGCACGTCGCCCAGCCCGTCGTCGGCCATCAGTACTTCCGCTCCATCGGCACGTAGGGTCCCATCTTCACGGGTTTGGTCTCCAGCCGGATCGATCCGTCCGCCTCCCGGTACGCGAGCGAGTGCCGCAGCCAGTTGGCGTCGTCCCGAAGCGGATGATCCTCGCGATAGTGGCCGCCGCGGCTCTCGTCGCGCGCCAGCGCCGCCGCCACGAGCGCGTCGGCGCAGTCGAGGAGGAAGCCCAGCTCCACGACCTCCATCAGCTCGGTGTTGAACATCTTGCCGGTGTCCTGGACGTACACGCGGTCGTAACGCTCGCGGAGGCCCGACAGGATCGCCGCCATCTTGTTGAGGCTCTCCTCGCTCCGCACCACGAAGGCGAGGTCGAACATCTGCTCCTGGAGCTCGTTGCGGATGTCGGCGGCGTTGGCTCCCTCGGGGCGGTTCACGAGCCCCGCCAGCATCTCGCGGATCGTGGCCGCGGGATCGTCCGGCGTCTCGGGGAGGCCGGCCTCCTCGGCGAACTCGGCCGCGTGCCTCCCGCCGCGCCGACCGAACACCACGATGTCGAGCAGCGAGTTGGTCCCGAGCCGGTTGGCGCCGTGGACGCTCACGCAGGCGCACTCCCCGGCCGCGTACAGGCCCGGGACGGGCGTCTCCTCCTCGCCGAGCACGACCTGCCCGTCGACGTTCGTCGGGATCCCGCCCATGGCGTAGTGCGCCGTGGGTTGGATCGGGACGGGCTCCGTCGTGGGCTCGACCCCCAGGTACACGCGGGCGAACTCGGTCACGTCGGGCAGCTTCTGCTCGATCACGTCCCGCGGCAGGTGGCGGACGTCGAGATACACGGCGTCTCTGTTGGGCCCGACACCGCGACCCTCCTTGATCTCCTGGTAGATCGCCCGGGAGACCATGTCCCGCGGCGCGAGGTCCTTGACGGTCGGCGCGTAGCGTTCCATGAAGCGCTCGCCCTCGCCGTTCAGCAGGATCCCGCCCTCCCCGCGTACGGCCTCGGACAGCAGGATGCCCATCTTGTAGACGCCGGTCGGGTGGAACTGGAAGAACTCCATGTCCTCGAGCGGGATCCCCCGACGGAACAGGACCGAAGGGCCGTCGCCCGTGAGCGTGTGGGCGTTCGAGGACACCTTGAACATTCGGCCGTACCCGCCGGTGGCGTAGAGGACCGAGGTGGCGCGGAAGACGTGCAGCTCGCCGGTCGCGAGCTCGTAGGCCACCACGCCCGTGCAGCGGCCCTCGACGAGGAGCTGATCGAGGACGTAGAACTCGTTGAAGAAGCGCACGTTCCGCTTCACACACTGCTGGTAGAGCGTCTGCAGGATCATGTGGCCGGTCCGATCGGCCGCGTAACAGGCGCGCTTGACGGGCGCCTCGCCGTGATTTCGCGTGTGGCCGCCGAACCGCCGCTGGTCGATCTTGCCGTCGGGCGTCCGGTTGAACGGCAGACCCCAGTGCTCGAGCTCGTAGACGGCGTCGACGGCCTCCTCCGTCATGAGCAACGCGGCCGGCTGGTCGACCAGGTAGTCGCCCCCCTTCACGGTGTCGAAGGCATGCCACTCCGGGGAGTCCTCTTCCACGTTCGCGAGCGCCGCGCAGACGCCGCCCTGGGCCGCCCCGGTGTGTGATCGGGTGGGATAGAGCTTGGAGATCACGGCCGTCCGGACCCGGTCCGACGCCTCGATCGCCGCCCTCAGCCCCGCGCCGCCCGCGCCGACGATCACCGTGTCGAAGGTGTGCAGCGTGGTCATGTCGTTACGTCACGCCCGGCCACTGGCTGGGATCGAACGTGAACACGACCACGGTGCCGAGCACGAACAGGCCGAAGCCGATCACGGCGAAGAGCATGTTCACGGCGAAGCGAACGCCCGGCCACCGCACGTAGTCCTGCACGATGACGCGCAGGCCGTTGATCCCGTGCACGAGGGCGAGGACGAGCAGGGCCCAGTCCCACGTTCGCCAGAAGGGGCTGCCCCAGCGCGCCGCCACGAAGCCGAAGTCGACCCGGTCCACGCCCTCGTCGAGCACGTGCATGATCAGGACGTGCCCGACCGTGAGGAACAGGAGCACGATCCCGCTGATCCGCATGAACAGCCACGACCAGAGCTCGAACCCGCCGGTCGGCCGCTCGCGGCCCCGGAGGCCGGGCGAGCCCTCGCCTCGCGGAGACCGGCCGGGAGCGGGAACCCGTTCCTGGGCCTGGACGGCCGTCACAGGATCCCCGCGGAATCGAGGATGCTCCGGCCTATGATCCACGTGATCGGGACCATGCTCGCGATGAACAAGAGCGACGACGCCGCCGAGATCCTCCGCATGTGGCGCGTGCTCGCCGGCCAGAAGTCGAACACCATGATCTTCACGCCGTTGATCGCGTGGAACAGCACCGCCGCCACGAGGCCGAGCTCCAGCAGCTTGACGACCCAGTTGTGGTAGACCTCCACGACCCGGTTGTAGGCCTCGGGTCCCCAGCCGACGACGGCCGTGTCCACCACGTGTGCGAAGAGGAACAGGATGATGGCGACGCCGGTGATCCGATGCGCCAGCCAGGACCACTGGCCCGGACTGCCCTTGTAGAGCGTCCCGACGTCGGACTTGCGTTTGGCCATCGGTTCTCTCGGCACCCAGCCTAACGTCGCAGCGGCCCTGTTCCGCGGCCCTTCCGGCCCGGGAGCGGGCGCAGTGTACTCCGAGGCGGACAACCGCAGCGGGATCGGTCAGGCGCCGGCGGCGAGCGCATCGCGCAGCGAGAGCGACGAGCCGGAGGCGGTCAGCTCGGCCTGGCGTCGATCGAGGTCGGCCTCGGTGGGAGCGACGAAGGACAGCGCCGCCAGGCCCCAGGCTCCCCCGACGAGCGCGGGCCAGGGCTCGCCGGCGATGAGCGTCCCCGCGAATCCGAGCGCGACCGGCGTCTCGGCGACCGCCGCGCCGAGCAGGACGCGGCCGACGTAGGAG
>JBOGVL010000244.1:0-4724 GCA_050692535.1 Actinomycetota bacterium
AGGATGAACGCGAACCACGACACCGCCATCGTCCGGAGCACGCGGTCGTTCCGGACGAACCGGAAGCCGGCCACGATCCCGCGATGCTCCCGCCGCTCCGCCTCGGTCCTCGACTCGGGATCGGAGAACCTCGCGTGCACGCTCATGGTCAGCGCGACGGAGACGGCATAGGAGGCGGCGTTCGCGGCGAAGACCAATCGCGCGCCGACCGTTGCGACGATGAGGCCGCCGAGCATCGGCCCGAGGGTCAGCCCCGCGTTGGAGCCCATCGAGACGAGGCTGTTGGCCCACGCGAGGTTCTCCATGCCGGCCACATTGGGGATGGCAGCGCCCGAGGAGGGGAAGTACGGGACCTCAACGACGGAAGCGATGAAGGCGACGGCGAGCAAGGCCGAGGTTTCGTCGAGCATCACCATCACGGACCAGCAGGCAGCGGACGCGAGCTCGGAGCCGATCATGAGCCTCCGGCGGTCGAACCGGTCGCCGAGCGCCCCGCCGAGCGGTGCGAGGAGATCGACCAGCCCCCACGTGAGCAGCATCGTGCCCGCGATCCCCAGGGCCGATCCGGTGCGGTCGTAGATCGAGAACGTGAGCGCCGTGCCCGCGGCGTACGTCCCGGTGAGCGAGATCAGCCGCCCGAGGGCCAGCCGACGAACGGCCGCCCTCGGGGGCGTGATCACGGCACCTGCTCCGGGACGGACCGGACGAGCGGCCCCGCGAGCGACTCCTCCACGACGCTCGGAACGACCGCGCCGGGCTCGTCACGTCCGGCCGGGCGAAGCCTCCGGAGCGGGAGCAGCATGGCGGCGGCCACGAACGCCCCGCCGGCGGCGATCCGGTAGACGCCACGCGGGCCGACCGCGTTGAGCACCGGGCCCGCGAGCAGATACGAGATCGCCAGGCCGAACGAGAGCACGGCCTCGAACGCGGCCATCGTCCGGCTCCGGACGGCGTCGGGCGTCCGGCGCTGCATGATCCCGTTCTCTGCGACGATCGTGAGCCCGTCGCACATGCCCATCACCAGGAGCGCCGCAAGCACCAGGGCGAAGATCGGCGACAACCCCACGCCGAGCGCCGCGGCCGCGATACCGAAGGAGCCCCAGACGAGCCATCCCGGCTCGGTCCGCGGGGTCATCCACCTCCCGGCCGCCGCGCCCATCACCGATCCCAGCCCCCAGCAGGCGATCAGCAGCCCGAAGCCCACGCTGCCGGAGCCGAACTCCTCGGCCAGCGGCGCGTCGGCCACCATGCCCATCCCCATGCCGAGCACGAAGACCAGCCAGGCGAGCGACATCCTGCGGAGCACCTCGTCGCGCCAGAGGAACGTGAGACCCGCCGCGACGCCGCCGTGCTCGTCTCCGCCAACTCGGACGTCCTGGAACCTGCCGCGAACGGTGAGCGTGACGAGCAGGGAGATCACGAACGAGACCGCGTTGATCGCGAACACCGACCGAGCGCCGACGACGCCGAGGAGCACGCCGCCGATGACGGGGCCGACCGCGATGCCGGCGTGGACGCCGATCGTGACGAGGCTGTTGGCCCAGGAGATGTCCTCGTCGCGCTCGACCAGGTTGGGGATCGCGGCGCGGGACGCCGAGAAGAACGGCAACTCCGCCACGGCCGAGCCGAACGCGAGTGCGATCAGGACCCCGGGGTCCCGAGCGAACGCCATCGCGACGAAGAACGCGGCCGAGACCGCCTCGGAGACGATCATCACGCGTCGACGGTCGTAGCGGTCGCCGAGCGCGCCCGCGAACGGCCCGAGGACCCCGGCAACGCCGAACGTGAGCAGCAGCGACAGGGCCTGCATCCCGGGCGAGTGGGTGCGATCCCACACGGTGAAGTTGAGCGCCGTGTACGCCGCCGCGCCGCCGGTCACGGAGATCAGTCGGCCGGCCGCGAGTCGCCGAACTGCGCTCTTCGCAGGCGTACGGGTCTTGGTGGACTCGGTCATCGGACGACTCCTGGGACTCGGTGGAACGAGGATTCGGTGATCTGGGGACACCCGCCGGGCGGCGGGCGCGGCCGTCAGGCCTCGAAGAGGAAGGACGGATCCTTCCGAAGCCCCACGATCACCAGGAGTCGCCTCATAACCGAGCGAGTGTAGCACGGGGTCTCGGACGGGCGAAAGAACCGGCCGACCGAGCTGCGCGCCGTTTAGTCACAACGACCCACGGAACACCAAGGAAGGCAGAACGGGTAGATCGCCCTGTCCATTCGGGCGACGGTTCTGCCGACAGCCAGATGAACGATTCCGAAGGGAGTCCTCCATGCCCATGCCGACGATCGCGCGGCGCCCGACCCTGATCCTCGTCCTTGCCGCATCGCTCATCGGGTGCTCCTCGCAGCCGCCGGCCGACGTCGCGCAGGTCTCGCCAGAGTCGGCGGACGCGGCGACGGCCGTGGAGCCGATCCCCGCCCCGACCGATGCGGTCGTCCTGCGGATCGGAGGTGCGGTATCGAACGGCAACGACGGCGACCGGCTCCTGTTCGACCTTCCGACGCTGGAGGAGCTCCCGATGACCACCGTCACGATCACCGAGCCCTTCCTCAACCAGGAGATGGAGTTCACCGGTGTCCCGATGGACGACCTCATGACCGTGGCGGGCGCCGACGAGTCGGCTTCGACGATCACCACGACGGCCCTGGACGACTACGTGATCGACATCCCGATGGACCTGGTCGAAGAAGGCTCCGTCCTCCTCGCGACGCGGGCCGACGGTGACGCCATCACGATCGAGGATGGCGGGCCGATCCGGATCATCTTCCTCGGCGACTCGGACTTCGAGCTCAACACCGACAACTGGATCTGGAGCGTCACGACGATGAAGGTCGTGGGGTGAGCCGCGCCGGCGATGCCGACGCGCACCAGGTCGACCCGCGGCCAACGCCATCCGGCATCCCCGAGGCTCGACGCCGATGGTGGCCCGTCGTGCTCGTCGTGATCGTCGCGGCGCTATTCCTGCTCGTCGAGGCCTTCGTCGTCCGCGCCTACCGCGACACGGCTCGGACGACGGAGCTGGTCCGCGACGCCACGGACCTGACCACCAACCTCGCGAACGTCCAGCGGGAGAGCCTCCTCCTCCTGCTCGAGACCTCCGCGATCGAGGACGCGCGCGACCTCGACGACGTCCGGCTGCAATCCGGCCTCCTGGCCCGGCAGCTCAGCATCTTCGCGGCCCGGGGCGGCGAGACCTACACCCAGCTGCTGGAGGACGTCCTCCGGGACCTGCACGCCTTCGACGCGTCGATCGGCGATCTCCGGGCCGCCGATTCCGACCGGCTGGTGCTCCGGCGCAAGCCCGAGATCCTCGAGGGCCTCGAGCGCATCGAGTCCCAGATCAAGCGCGTACACGATCGGGAGGAGATCCTCCTCTACGACACGCTTCGCGAGGACGTGGAGCGGCGCGTCGCCTCCCAGCGGCTCGTCACGGTCTTCGCGGCGCTCGCGATCATCATCGCGTCGGCCCTGGGCTTCCTGCTCCGCCTCAGCATCCGCAGACGCTTTCGGCGCGCGTACGACGCCCTGGTCGTGGAGGTCAGCGAGCGTCAGATGCTCGAGCAGCAGCTTCGGCACCAGGCCTTCCACGACCCACTCACGAACCTCGCCAACCGGAACCTCTTCCGCCACGAGCTCATGCGGGCGATGTCCCGGTCGGACCGCTCCGGCGGGCACGCGACCGCGCTCTTCATCGACCTCGACGGGTTCAAGCCGGTCAACGATTCCCTCGGGCACGAGGCCGGCGACGAGGTGCTGCGACAGGTCGCCCGCCGACTCGCGAGCACCGTGCGGCCCGGCGACACGGTCGCCCGTCTGGGCGGCGACGAGTTCGCGGTCGTGGTCGAGACCGAGCGCGGGCACCCCGACGCCGAGGCGGTCTGCCGTCGCGTGCTCCAGGAGATCGAGCGACCGATGGACATCGTCGGCCAGACGTTCTCCCTCACGGCGAGCGTCGGCGTGGCCGTGGCCGAGCCGGGCCAGCAGCCGGAGGACGTCCTCCGCAACGCCGACGTGGCCATGTACTCGGCGAAGGCCACGGGCGCCGGCGTCTATCGCGTGTTCCGCCCCGAGATGCGCGATCTGGTGGTCGATCGGTTCCGGCTCGAGAACGAGCTGGCGGCCGCGATCGAGAAGGGGCAGCTCCGCGTGCACTACCAACCGATCGTCGATCTCGCCTCCGGCCGTCCCGTGGCCGTCGAGGCACTCGTCCGCTGGGAGCATCCCGAGCGGGGGCTGCTGCCCCCCCTCGAGTTCATCCCGGTGGCGGAGGAGACGGGGCTCGTCCTCGCCCTGGGCCGGCACGTGCTCCTCGAGGCGACCAGGACCGTCGCCGGGTGGCAGCGGCGGCACCCCGAATACCGGGACCTGCGCGTGGCCGTCAACCTCTCGGGCCGCCAGTTCGAGGCCGTGGACCTGCGTCGGGACGTGACCCGAGCGATCGAGGAGTCCGGCATCGACCCGAGCTCGCTGATCCTCGAGGTCACGGAGAGCGTCATGCTCCACGACCCGGACCTGATGGTCTCCCGGTTCCGAGAGCTTCGGGAGCTGGGGATCGTGATCGCGATCGACGACTTCGGAACGGGCTTCTCCGCGCTCAGCTACCTCCGGACGCTGCCGGCCGATCTGCTCAAGATCGACCGTTCGTTCGTGCAGGGGATCGCCGAGGGCGAGCGCGACAGCGCCATCGTGCGGTCGATGATCGAGCTCGCGCGCACCCTGGGCC
>JBOGVL010000245.1:0-4703 GCA_050692535.1 Actinomycetota bacterium
TCCGGGAGGACCGCAACGCACGCGGCCGGCCCCGGGGCGAGACGGCCGGCCTGATCGAGGCCGGCGTGCGCGAGGCGATCGGCCACGGGGCCCGGGCGGGGAACGTCGAGGTCGCGCTCGACGAGATGGACGCGACCCGCCGGGCGATCGACCGCTCGCGCCCGGGCGACCTGGTCGTCCTCTGCGTCGACTACGCCACGGAGGTCTACAAGGAGCTCGAGCGGCGGCGATCGCTCGCCGCGCCCACGATCATGCGGGTGGGCGACGGCGACGGTCGCTGGGAGGCCGCGGGGGGCGATCCCGACCTGCTCGACATCGCCGAGAGCGAGGTCGGCCTGTAGCGCCACCCATGGACGCCGACGCGATCCGGCGGACGCTCGAGGCCGAACGCGACGAGCTCCGGGCGCAGCTCGACGAGCTCACCGCCGCCCCCCGCGACCCGATGGCGGCCGTCTCGTTCGGCAAACGGGTGGGGGAGGGGACGACGCAGGCGGTCGAGCGGATCGCCCAGGTCTCGGCCGCGAAGAGCCTCGCCGCGAAACTGCGCGACGTCGAGCGGGCGCTCGGCAAGCTCGCGGAGGGAACCTACGGGACCTGCGATCGGTGCGGCACGCCGATCGCCCCCGAGCGGCTCGAGGCGATCCCTGGGCCGTCCGGTGCGTGGCCTGCGCCGCCGCCGGGGACGACGGCTAGGCGGGCTCGTTTCCCTCGCGCCACTTGATGCTGCAGCCGACGCTCGGCCGCTGGTCCCCCGGGACCGGGTCGCCGGCGAGGACGGCGTCGATCGCGTCGCGAAGGTCCGCGCCGGTCACCGGGTCGCCGCTCCGCGGACGGCTGGCGTCGAACTGTCCCCGGTAGGCCAGCCGCCGCTCGCCGTCGTACAGGAAGAAGTCGGGCGTGCACGCCGCTCCGAATGCCTTCGCGACCTCCTGGGTCTCGTCGAACAGGTAGGGGAACGGGTAGCCGGCCTCGCGCGCCTCCTCGGCCAGGCTCTCGGGCGCGTCGTCCGGGTAGGTCACCGGGTCGTTGGAGCTGATCGCGACGATCGCGAGGTCCGCGCTCGAGTAGTCGTTCGCCATCACGACGAGACCCTCGCGGACGTGGGCCACGTAGGGGCAGTGGCGGCAGATGAACATCACCAGCAGGCCCCGCCGCTCGGCGAGGTCGGACAACCGGACCGTCCCGCCCGTGGTGACGTCCGGAAGCGCGAAATCGGGAGCCGCGCTCCCGAGCTCGGTCATCGTCGACGTGGCGGCCATCGTTCCTCCTCGAGGGTCGTTCGCCCCGAAGGCTACCGGGACGAGGTCGGCCCGCCACGACCTCGCCGGTCGGCGCGCTCCTCCTCGTCCAGCTCTCGGGCAAGCTCGACGAAGACGTCGAGGGCGGCGGGGTCGCTCAGCGCGCCGGGGCTCGCGACCTCCTCCGGCCTTGCGCCCATCAGCAGCCGCTTGACTGGCACCTCCAGGCGCTTCCCGTTGAGGGTCTTCGGGATGTCCGGCACCGCGAGCGTCCGGTCCGGGACGTGTCGCGGGGACAGCTGCGCGCGCAGCTCGGACGCGATGCGCGACCGAAGCCGATCGTCGAGCGAGGTTCCCTCCTCGAGCGCGACGAACAGGAACAGCCGCCCCTCGGCCTCGAGGCTTCCGGTGTCGACGACGAGGCTCTCGCGGATCCCCGGGATGGCGTCCACGACGCGATAGAGCTCGCTGGTGCCGACGCGGACGCCTCCACGGTTGAGCGTGGCGTCGGAGCGTCCGTAGATCACGCATGTGCCGCGTCCCGTCACCTTGATCCAGTCGCCGTGTCGCCAGACGCCGGGGAAGACCTCGAAGTAGCTCGCGCGATAGCGGTCGCCCGACGGATCGTTCCACAGCCGCACCGGCATCGACGGGAGCGGTTCGGTGAGCACGAGCTCGCCCACCTCGCCGATCACGGAACGGCCGTCGGGATCGAACGCTTCCACCTTCGCGCCGAGACAGCGGCACTGGAGCTCGCCCGCGTTGACCGGCAGCAGCGGGCACGAGCCGACGAACGCGGTGCAGACGTCGGTCCCGCCGCTGATCGAGCCGAGCCACACGTCGGGGTCGACGCTGCGATAGGTCCACGCGAATCCCTCGGGGGACAGCGGGGATCCGGTCGAGCCGATCGCGCGGAGCCGGCCGAGGTCGGCCACCTCGCGCGGCCGGACGCCCGCCTTCATGCAGGCGTGCAGGAACGGGGCGCTGGTGCCCAGGTACGTCGTGCCGGTCTGCCCGGCAAGCCGCCAGAGCGCGCCGAGGTCCGGATGCGCCGGGCTCCCGTCGTACAGGATGACTGTGGCGCCGACCAGCAGCCCGCTCACGAGGAAGTTCCACATCATCCATCCCGTCGTCGTGAACCAGAAGAAGCGGTCCTCCGGGCCGAGGTCCAGGTGCAGCGAGAGCGCCTTGAGGTGCTCGAGGAGGATGCCACCGTGACCCTGGACGAGCGCCTTTGGCAGGCCGGTCGTCCCCGACGAATAGAGGATCCACAGCGGATGGTCGAAGGGCACCGGCTCGAATCCGCCCCCACCGGGGTCGGCCACGAGCTCGCTCCACGCCGACGCGTCGAGGCCGTCGTCCGGCTGCTCACGGAGCCCCGGGACCAGCACCAGCCGGGCGAGGTCGGGGAGGGCGCCCGCGATCTCGGCGACCACGGGCAGGCGGTCGTGCTCTCGTCCCGCGTAGCGGTAGCCGTCCACGGCCAGCAGGACCCTGGGCTCGATCTGCCGGAAGCGGTCGACGACCGCGCGCGTCCCGAAGTCCGGCGAGCAGGAGGACCAGACGGCGCCGAGGCTGGCGGTGGCGAGGAACGCGATCACCGCCTCGGGCCCGTTGGGTAGGAACGCCGCCACGCGGTCCCCCGGTCCCACGCCCAGACGCCGGAGGCCCTCGGCAGCGGCCGCGACGTGGTGCGCGAGCTCCGCTCGCGTGAGGTCCACGGCGTGACCGTCCTCGCGCCGGAACGCGATCGCGGGCCGCCCGTCGGCGTCGGCGAGCGCGTGCTCGGCGTAGTTCAGCCGGGCGCCGTCGAACCATCGCGCCCCCGGCATCCTGCGGTCGGCGAGGACCTCGCTCCAAGGTGCGTGCGACCGGACCCCGAAGAACTCCCAGATCGACGACCAGAACCCCCCGAGGTCGCCGACCGACCACCGCCACAGCTCGTCGTACGAACCGAACGTCAGCCCCCGCGAGCGGTCGAGCCATCCCAGGAAGCGGGTGAGGTTGGCGTCGCGGATCAGCTCGGCGGACGGGTTCCAGAGCGCCGCCCCCTCGCTCGCCCGGCCGGCGTCCGGGGCGGAGTCGACGCTCACCGTCGTCGGTTCGGCGTCGAGGGGCGCGACCGCCGGACCGCCGTCACCAGCCGCTTGACGTTCCCCGGGGTGAGCGGACGACCACCGTGGTCCTGCATCCAGGCGAAGATCTCCGGCCGCATGCCGAGCGCCGTCACCGCGACGACGTCGCCGCGGCGGGAGCGGGCGAGCATGCCGCGGAGCGCCGCCAGCTCGTCGGCATACACGTCGACGGCGTCCGCGCCGCCGTCCAGGGCGCCGGCCTGCAGCCGGTCGACGATGTCCTGCCGGTCGCGGCCGCGAAGGTACCGGAGGAGCTCGGCCACCACGACCTGATCCGCGCCGCGCGCGGCGCGGTAGGCGAACGCGTGGAGGATCTCGTTGGACCGGTCGCCGGCCGTGCACATCGCGAGCCAGATCTCGCGCCCGGCGCGACGGAGCCCATCGCAGAGCTCGGTGAGGCCGATCATGCCAGCCTCGTTGTGCGCGTAGTCGATCACGATCACCCGTCCGTCGATCGTGAACAGGTTCGCGCGGCCCGGGTTCCGCTCGGGATCGAGGACGAACGTCTGAAGACCCCGCACGACCGACCGCTCCGGCAGGCCGATGCCGAGCGCCGCCGACGTGGCCTGGATCGCGTTCATGACGTTCGTGCTCGAGACGCCCGCGACGGTCACGGGGACGTCGACGAGCGGCACCAGCGCGCGCGCGACCGACCCGTCCAGGACGGTCATCCACCCATCGAGCGGCACCGTGGCCCGGCCGCCCTCCGCCAGCACCTCCCGGACCGCCGGGTGGTCGGGGTCCAGCGAGCAGAGCCACGGACGGCCCGTCGCGCCCCGCCGCATCGCGAGCACCCGCGGATCGTCGGCGTTCAGGACGGTCCATCCCGCCGGTCGCGTGATCTTCGTGACGGCGCCCTTCACCTCGGCCAACTGGTCGAGCGTCCGAACCCCGAGGAGGTCGAGATGGTCGGCCGACACGTTGGTGACGACCGCGACGTCGTTGTGGAGGACGCCGATCCCGCGCAGCAGGATGCCGCCGCGCGCCGTCTCGAGCACCGCGACGTCCGGACCCTGGTCGAGGGCCTTCCGGGCGCCCGCGAAACCCGAGTAGTCGCCCTCCTCCACGAGCTCGCCGTCGTCCCGGAACACCCCGTCGGTCGAAGAGAACGCGACGCTCCGGCCGGCCGTGCGGGCGAGATGCGCGAGCAGGCGGACCGTGGTCGTCTTACCGTTGGTCCCGGTGACGGAGACCACCGGGATCGCGGGGTCCGGGACGTCCGGCTCGTCCCCCGGCGGGGCTGCCCGGACCCGCGCGGCCGCCTCCCCGATCAGCCGGTCGGCCGATCGGCGGCCCGCGACCGCGTCCATCAACGCGACCACCTCCAGGC
>JBOGVL010000246.1:0-4698 GCA_050692535.1 Actinomycetota bacterium
GTCGTAGAACCCTCCCCAGTCGTCCCACGTGAGGAAGATCGCCGTCTCGTTCCAGTCGGGCCCGTTCATGGCAGCGTTGACGATGCTCGTCACGTGGCGCATGCCCTTCCAGACCGGCTCGTCCCCGCCCGGGTGCTCGGCGGCGCCGGCGTACGGCATCACCCAGGACACCGCCGGCAGGTTCCCGCTCGCTGCCGCGATGTAGTACTCGTCGTGGCCGCGTACGTTCCGCACCTGGTCGTTCTGCCGGACCGTCGTGAACCACGGGAGCGGGTTCTGATTCGTGACCGTGTATCGACCCGTGTTCTCCTCGGGACACGGGTCGAAGATGCACGTGTCCTCGCCGACGAAGAACGCCCAGCTCACGCCCCGCTCGTGCAGGAGGTACGTGATGTCCGTGTACGCCCACAGCGGCACGTCCTCGCGCGCCTTCTGGATGTCCGCCTCGTCTCTCTGGCCGAGATCCGAGCTGCAGCTCATCGGATCGAGTGGGTCCTCGCAGTGGGCCGCCCAGGCCGAGACCAGGTACAGGTGCGCGGGAAGGGTCCACGAGTCCGCCGGCGCGAACATGCGGTCCTGCAGGACGAACTCCCTCGCATACGCCCAGTAGTTGGGGATTTCCCGCTTGGTCAGGTAGCTCATGACGTCGGGCTGTCCCTGTGGGCCGAGGAAGTCCTGACACGACGCCTTGCGCCGGTGGTCGGCGCAGATGATCTTCGCGTCGATCGCGGTCTCGATGAACCCGTCCATCTTCCCGCCGTTCACGTCGGCACGCGAGTGGCGCTGCGCGTGCGGACCGCCCTGCTGCAGCTGACTGCTGGTGTGGTAGGGCAGGACACACTCGTCGAGGATCGGATCGGGGACGCAGATCCTCGGCCGGCCGTTCTCCATGGGAAACCCCTTGGCGCCGGGGAAGGTCCCGAAGTAGTGATCGAACGACCGGTTCTCCTGCACGATGATGATCAGATGCTTGAGGTGCGTCTGCGCGAGCTCGAGCTGCGAGGTCTGCGCGGGCGGCTGCGCGGAGGCCATCTCGATCGGTGTGTTGGCGCTCGTGGTGTCGGCGCGAGCGTCCCGCCCCGCGGCACCGTGCAGCAGAACCGCGGCGGCGAGGAGAGCGGCGATCCGCCTCATCGACCGGCCCGCCCGCGCGGGGCGCGAGGGGTGGTCCTCGGGCGGGCCACGAGGACGTGGGTGGTCATGCGAGCCCGAGCGTACCAACCACCGGACGCAGCGAGGCTCAGGGACTCGGGTCGAGCACCAGGGGCGGCAGCGGCTCCTGGGTGAAGTCGAACGACTTCAACAGGTCCCCGAGGATCGGGACCTCCTCGCGCACGGTCGGCCGGGAGTCGGGGCGGCTCATCGTCGCGGGATCGAGGCGCTGTCCCCCGAGGAACAGGTCCTCGATCAGACGCAGATAGGCGTCGAACGACAGCGTCTGCGAGTCGATCGTGCCCGCCTCGACCCACGGGCTGATCACGATCCCGGGCACCCGGATCCCGTAGCCGTTCAGGTCGACGCGCGGGGGCTCCACGTGGTCGTAGAAACCGCCCCAGTCGTCCCACGTGAGGAAGATCGCCGTCTCGTTCCAGTCGGGGCCCTCCATCACCGCGTTGATGAGCTTGGTCACGTGGCGCTGACCCTTCCAGACGGGCTCGCCCGCGCCGGGGTGCTCGCCGACGCCGGAGTACGGCATGATCCACGACACGGACGGCAGCTCGCCCTGCGCGGCGGCGGTGAAAAAATCCTCGTGGCCCCGGACGTTACGGATCTGGTGGTTCTGCCGGACGGTCGTGAACCAGGGAAGCGGATTCTGGTGGGGCACCGTCCGCCGGCCGTCCTTGTCCTTGGGACAGGGGTCGAACAGGCACGTGTCGTCGCCGACGAAGTACGACCAGCTGACGTCCTGCTCGTGCAGGAGGTAGGTGATGTCGGTCCAGGCCCAGATCGGCACGTCCTCGCGCGTCCGTTGGATCTGCGACTCCTCCTGGAGCTCCAGGTCCGAGACGCAACTCATCGGGTCGCGAGGATCCTCGCACCGCGCCGCCCAAGCGGACACCAGGAACAGATGCGCGGGCAGCGTCCACGAGTCCGCCGGCGCGAACATGTGGTCCTGGAGGACGAACTCCCTCGCGTAGGTCCAGTAGTTGGGGATCTCGCGCTTGGTCAGGTAACTCATGACGTCGGGCTGCCCCTGCGGGCCGAGATAGGGATCGCACGAGGGAGGCGACCGATCGGCGGCGCACTCGATCGGGCTCTCGACGACGGTCTGCACGAAGCCGTTCATCGTGCCGCCGTTGACGTCGGACCGCGAGTGTCGCTGTGCGTGCGGCCCGCCCAGCTGCAGCTGGTTCGACGTGTGGTACGGCCGAACACACCGGCCGAGAACCGGATCGGGGATGCAGACGTCGATGCGCCCGCCCTGCCTCGGGAAGCCCTCGGCACCGGGGAAGGTGCCGAAGTAGTGATCGAACGATCGGTTCTCCTGCACGATGAAGATCAGGTGCTCGAGGTGCTCCTGCGCCTGCTCGAGATGCGTCGGGGCGACGCTCTGGGCGGGGCTCGGCGCGTCCGTCGCGGTCGACTCGGGCGCGAGGCTGGACCCGCTCGCGGGCGAGCTCCTGCCACCGTCCTCTTCGCCGCTGCACGCGGCGCCCACCAACAACAGCGCCGCGAGGGCGGTCAGCCCACGCCTCATCGCTCGCCCGCCCTCCTCGGCGTGGGATCGAGGACCAACGGTGGAAGCGGTTCCTGGTCGAAGTCGAACTCGTCGCGCAGGTCACCGAGGATACGCACCTCCTCGCGAACCGTCGGGCGGGAGTCGGGGCGGCCGTCGGTCTCCGGATCGAGCCGCTGCCCGTCCAGGTACAGATCCTCGATGAACTTCAGGTACGCGTCGAAGGTCAGCACCTGCGAGTCGATCGTCCCGCCGCTCGCCCACGGGCTGATCAGCAGGCCCGGCACCCGGATCCCGTAGCCGTTCCGATCGACCCGAGGCGGCTCGACGTGGTCGTAGAAGCCGCCCCAGTCGTCCCAGGTGAGGAAGATCGCCGTGCGGTACCAGAGGGGGCTCCGCATCACGGCGTTGATCACCTGGGTGACGTGCGCCTGGCCCTTCGAGATCGGCGCGCCGTTGCCGGGGTGCTCGCTGTTGCGGCCCGAGGGCATCACCCACGAGACCGTGGGGAGCGTCCCGTCCCGCACGGCGGCGAAGTAGTCCGAGTGGGTCTGGATCCGGTCGTGCGTCCGCTGCTCGTGCACCGTCGTGAACGACGGCAACGGATTCTGCGACGGGGGTGTTCCCTTCGACGCACGGCCTGCCGGGCAGTGCTCCGGTTGGAGGCAGGTGTCGTCCCCCACGTAGTACGCCCAGCTCACACCCTCCCGCGTGAGCAGGTACGTGATGTCGGTCCACGCGTAGATCCTCGGGTGTTCGCCCCGCCGCTGGCGGTCGAGAGCGCCGTCGAGCTCCAGGTCGGACTCGCAGCTCATCGGCCGGTTCGGGCTGCGGCAGCTCGCGGCCCAGCCCGAGACCAGGAACAGATGCGCCGGAAGCGTCCAGGAGTCCGCCGGCGCGAAGAACCGATCCTGGAGCAGGAAGCGCTCCGCGTAGGTCCAGTAGTTCGGGATCTCGCGCCGCGTGTGGTAGCCCATCACGTCCGGCTGCCCCTGCGGGCCGAGGTCGTCCCGGCAGGACGAGGCGGATCGGACGTCGCCGCAGAGGTACGGGCTGTCGACGAGCGTCTCGACGAAGCCGTTCATCCGCCCGCCGTTGACGTCGTTCACCGAGTGCGGGTGCGCGTGCGGGCCGCCGTTGTTCACGAGCGTCCGGTCGTGATACGGCGGCACGCACCGATGCAGCACCGGGTCGGGGACGCACACGCTCGGGCGGCCGTTGCGCATCGGGATCCCGTCGGCGCCCGGGAACGTGCCGAAGTAGTGGTCGAACGACCGGTTCTCCTGGACGACGAACACGACGTGCTCGATGTTCGCGAAGCCCTCGAGCGGGGGCGGCGGCCCGGGGGCCGGTCCCTCCCGCGACCGCGTCCCCAGCTCCGGGATCGAGCCGCCCACGCCCCGCACCGATCGCGCGCCGAGCGGCTCCGCGCACGCCGTCGCGGTCAACGCGGCCGCCGCCACGAGAGCGATCGCGACGATCCGGGCGCGGGCCGAGGCGGGCTTCGGCATGCGCGCGCGAGCCTACCGCCGCCGACGGGTGGCCGTCGGGGCAGACGCGTTGAGAGGATGTGGCGCCGAGCCCACCGTGTCCCCACCGACCGAAGGAGAGCCCGCCGCGTGGCACCGCACATCGGACCGTCCGGCACTACCCTGGTCACCCTGATCCCCGGGGACGGCATCGGCCCCGAGTGCATCCGATCCGCCCAACGGATCGTCGAGGCCGCCGGTGCACGGCTCGAGTGGGAGGAGCGGGAGGCCGGCGCCGAGGTCTTCAAGAGGGGACTCCCGTCGGGCGTGCCGCCCGAGACGATCGAGTCGATCGACCGGACGCGCGTGGTGCTGAAGGGACCGCTCGAGACGCCGGTCGGCTTCGGCGAGAAGAGCGCCAACGTCACCCTGCGCAAGCTCTTCGAGACCTACGCGAACGTCCGGCCCGTCCGCGAGCTGCCCGGGGTGACCACGCCCTACAGCGGCCGCGGCATCGACCTCGTCGTCGTTCGCGAGAACGTCGAGGACCTC
>JBOGVL010000247.1:0-4696 GCA_050692535.1 Actinomycetota bacterium
TCCGTGCCATGTCGTGGATCACGGCGCCGCGCCGGGTGGCTCCGGTAGGCTGTCCGGCGGCCCGGACTCGGGTCGACCACGGAGAGGGGGCGCTCGATGCTCGACGTCGCCAGGCAGGCCGTCGGGGCGGCGAAGGCCGCCGGGGCGGACTACGCCGACGGACGGGTCGTCGCCGACGAGTCCGAGTCGATCACGGTCCGCAACCAGGAGATGGAGGGCATCGACCGGTCCTCCTCCGACGGGATCGGGATCCGCGTCCTCGTGAACGGCTACTGGGGCTTCGCCGCCACCGCCCGCCTCGAGTCCGACGAGATCGACCGCACCGCGAAGCTGGCCGTCGAGATCGCCCGGGCGGCGTCGCGCCTGCCGATGGAGCCGGTCCGCCTTGCGGAGGTCGAGCCGACGACCGGCGTCTGGCAGTCGCCGATGCAGGACGACCCCTTCAACGTCCCCCTCGAGGAGAAGGTCGCCCTCCTGATGGAGGCGACCCGGCGGATGCAGGACGTGGATGGTCTCGCGTTCGCCGAGGGCGGCATCGACCTGTACCGGCGCCGGACGTGGCTGGCCACGAGCGAGGGGACGGCGATCGAGCAGACGACCGTGCATTCGGGCGCCGGCATCGAGGCCACCGCCCTGGGGGACGGAGAGCTCCAGCGCCGTTCCTTCCCCAACTCCTTCCGGGGCCACATCTCCGCGGCCGGATGGGAGCACGTGCAGAAGCTCGGCCTGATCGAGGAGGCCGAGCGAACCGCGACGGAGGCCGTCGAGCTCATGCGGGCGAAGGAGTGCCCGAGCGAGGTGACGACCCTGGTCCTGGACTCGGGTCAGGTCGAGCTCCAGGTCCACGAGTCGATCGGCCACCCGGTCGAGCTCGACCGGGTGCTCGGGATGGAGGAGGCGTACGCGGGGTCCTCCTTCGTACGGCCGCAGGATCGGGGGACGCTCCGCTACGCCAGCGATCTCGTCTCGATCACGGCCGACGCGACCCTGCCGGGCGGGCTCGGCTCCTTCGGCTGGGACGACGAGGGCGTGCCCGCGCAGCGCACGCCGATCATCGTGGACGGCATCTTCCAGGACTTCATCTCCAGCCGGGAGACGGCCAGCGTCCTCGGGCTCCCGAGCTCCGGGGCGATGCGGGCCGACGGGTGGCAGAACCTCCCGCTGATCCGGATGACGAACATCTCGATCGAGCCCCGCGAGGGGACCCTCGCCGACATCCTCGGCGACACCGGTGACGGCGTGTTCATGTCGACGAACACGTCGTGGTCGATCGACGACAAGCGCGTGAACTTCCAGTTCGGGTGCGAGATCGCCTGGCGGATCCGGGGCGGCAAGCTCACCGAGATGTATCGGAACCCCAACTACACGGGCATCACGACGGAGTTCTGGGGATCGTGCGACGCGGTGGGCGGGCGGGAGGACTGGACGCTGTGGGGCACCCCGAACTGCGGCAAGGGGCAGCCGGGGCAGACCGCCCGCGTCGGCCACGGCGCCGCACCCGCGAGATTCCGGAACGTCCGGGTGGGGGTCCGCGGCTGATGCCGGGCGCCGTCGGCCCGGACGAGGTCCGGCGCGTGACGCAGGCCGCGCTCGAGACCCGAGGCGCCGACGGCGTCGAGGTCCTGTTCCTGCACGAATGGGGCGGCCTCACCCGGTTCGCGTCGAGCTCGATCCACCAGAGCACGTGGCGCGAGGACACCGGGCTGCGCGTCCGGGTCGTCGTCGGCGACCGCATCGGCGTGTCGGGGACGAACGACTTCTCGCCGGAGGGCGCGAGGCGGGCGGCGGAGAGCGCGCGGGAGATGGCCGGCGTCGTCGCCCCCGACCCGCTGTTCCCGGGGTTGGCCGCAGCGAACGTCATCGAGGACGCGTCCCGCTTCGACGAGGCGACGGCGTCGACCACGCCGGAGCGGCGGGCGGAGGGCGTGGCGACGCTCGTCGCCGGCTGCGCCGACGGGTTCACGGCCGCGGGAGCGTTCGAGACGATGGCCAGCGAGGTCGCCGTCGCCAACACCGAGGGCCAGTTCTGCTGGGCGCCGACGACGCTCGCCTCGCTCACCACGGTCGTCACGGGGGGCGACGGCGGCAACGGGTTCGCCGAGACCTTCGCGGCGGGGATCGACCAGGTCGACCCGGCGGGCATCGGCCGGCGCGCCGCCGACAAGGCGACGGCCTCCCAGACGCCCCGCGACGTCGATCCGGGACGGTATCCCGTCGTGCTCGAACCCTCGGCCGTGTCGACGCTCGTCGGCTTCCTCGCCTGGATCGGGTTCGGCGGGCGCCAGCTCGTCGAGGGTCGCTCGTGCCTCTCCGGCCGCTCGGGCGAACGCGTGGCCGCTGAAGCGGTGACGATCTACGACGACGCGCGGGCGGCGGGAACGCTCGGCCTCCCGTTCGACTTCGAGGGCGTCCCACGCTCCCGGGTCTCGCTGATCGACCACGGGGTGTTCCGCGACGGCGTCTACGACCTGCGAACCGCGCGGCAGGCCGGCACGCGGACCACCGGGCACGCCCTCCCCCCGCCCAACCCGGAGGGGCCGTTCCCGCTCAACCTGTTCATGGAGCCCGGGGACGCGAGCCTGGAGGAGATGATCTCGGCGACCGACCGCGGGCTCCTGGTCACGCGGTTCCACTACTCGAACGTGGTGCACCCCGTGGAGTCGACCATCACGGGCATGACCCGCGACGGCACGTTCCTGATCGAGCACGGCGAGGTCGCGCATCCGGTCAAGAACCTCCGGTTCACCCAATCGATCCTCGAGGCCCTGCGGGACACGACCATGATCGGGCTCGAGACCGACCTGGCGAGCGAGTTCTTCTTCAGCGCTTCCCGGGTACCTGCCTTGAAGGTCGAGTCGTTCAACTTCAGCGGCCGGTCGGACCACTGAGCGCCGAGGCACCCTGGCCCGGCTGAACGGCCGTGCAATAAACTGAGCTGGCGGCTTCCCCGATGGGGCTTCCCCGACTGGAGGAAAGCGACATGCAGGTCAAGGACATCATGCACGCCGACGTGCAGACGACGTCGCCCGACGATACGTTCGCGCACGTTGCGACGCTGCTCCACGACAACGCGATCTCGTCGGTCGTCGTCATGGACGGCGAGCGGATCGCCGGGATCGTGACCGAACGCGACCTTGTGAACCTCGTCGCCGACGGCGGGGATCCGCAGACGACCTCGGTCGCCGACCGGATGAGCAAGGACGTGGACACCGTCGATTCCCGAACGGACATCGGCGAGGCCGCCGAGCATATGGCCCGGCTCCGGATCCGGCACCTGCCGATCGTCGACGAAGCGCGGCTGGTCGGGATCATCTCGATCCGCGACCTCACGAGCTGGGCGGTGCAGGAGATGACCGGGGGGCACGAGCTCCCCGACCTCGAGCGCAGCCACACCGCGCTCTCGGCCGCGGCGCAGATCAACCAGGCCGAGTCCTAGCCGGCCACCTCACGATCCGGCCGCGCGCTCGAATGGGCGCCGCGGATGTTCGAGCGAGCCGAGCTGCGCTAGGTCACGCGGGAACAGGAGCGCGACGGTCCAGTCCGCGGCGATCTTGACCCGTCGGGTGAGCGTCGGCATCGCGTAGAGGTGGTAGCTGCGGTGCGCGAACCACGCGGGGAACCCCTTGAGCTTCACACCCCAGATCACCGCGACGCCCTTGTACCGGCCGAGCGAGCAGACCGCCCCGATGTTCCGGTGGACGAACGGCTCGAGCCGCCCGCCCTCGAGCGCCGCAGTGAGATTGCGCGCGACCCGGCGCCCCTGCCGCATCCCGTGTTGCGCCGTCGTGGGCATGATCCCGCCCGTCGTCCGATCCGGCACCGAGGCCGCGTCGCCCGCGGCCCACGCGTCCTCGGCCCCGGTGACGCGAAGGTACGCGTCGGTGGGCAGGCGTCCCGCGTCGTCGACCGGGAACCCCGACTCCCGGGCGAGCGCCGAGGCCCGCACCCCGGCCGTCCAGACGAGCGTCCCGGCCGGGAACGCCCGGCCGTCGGACAGCCGCACGACGTCGTCGAGGTAGGACTCCAGCCGGGTGTCGAGGACGATCTCGACGCCCCGAACGGCCAGGCGCTCGGCGGCGTACGCGGCCGGGCCCTCGCCGAGCTCCGGAAGGATCTTGCTGGCGGCGTCGACGAGGACCCAACGCATGTCCGACGCCTGCAGCGACGGGTAGCTCTCGATCGCGTCCCGGGCGAGGTCCTCGAGCTCGCCGAGCGCCTCGACGCCCGCGTATCCGCCGCCGACGAAGACGAACGTGAGTGCCGCCCGGCGGCGGTCCGGATCGTCGGTCGCGGCCGCGACGTCGAGCTGCGAGAGGACCCGGTTCCGGAGGTGAATCGCCTCCTGGACGGTCTTGAACCCGACCCCGTGCTCGGCGAGTCCGGGGATCGGCAGGACGCGCGACGTCGACCCCGGGGTGAGCACGACCACGTCGTAGGCGATCTCTCGCTCGCGCCCGTCCGCGAGCCGCACGGTCGCCGCCCGGCGGGGATGGTCGACCAGCTCGACCTCGCCGATCACGACCTCGCAGTGCTTCAGGACCGGGCGGAGCGGCACGACCACCGCGCGCGGATCGATCGTCCCGGACGCAACCTCGGGCAGGAACGGCTGGTACTGCATGAAGTTCTCGGGGTTCACGACCGTGACCGCGTGGCCCGCTCGCGCCAGCGCTCGCATGCCCATCGCGGCGTACAGCCC
>JBOGVL010000248.1:0-4669 GCA_050692535.1 Actinomycetota bacterium
AACCTGGAGCACGCGTTCATGCCCGACGCCGATCGAATCTACGATCGGATGCTCGAGCTCGCCCGCTTCTGACTCACCGCCGACGCCCGTTCGTTTGCCCGGTCGATGGGCCCCCGGAGGCTTCCCCCGCGCCCGTGCTCAGGTGTCCCCCGAACGTGCCCGATAACTCGGTGAACGGGTCCGACGATGAAGAGACGCTCGGGGAAGCAGCCTCGCCGTGGATGGGTGGCGCTGCGAGATCTGCTCCTGATCTCGCTCGCCGTCGCCGTGCTGCTCTGGTACGGCGCCTCCACCTCGGCGTTCGAGGGCGCCAACGAGTTCCTCAGCGAGCGGTTCCGTCGCCAGGAGGGCGCCATCCTGGTCGGCCTGATCCTGGTCTCGGTCGGGCTGGCGTTGTTCAGCTTCCTGCAGTGGCGGTCGGCCGGCCGGGAGGCGGCGGCACGGCGTCGAGCCGAGGTTCGCTTTCGTACGCTCGTCGAGAAGATGCCCGCGGTGACCTACACGTGGGATCCGCGCGAGCCCGCCGGCAGCCTCCCACCGCCGTACGTGAGCCCGCAGGTGGAGCCGATCCTCGGCTTCTCGGTCGAGGAGTGGAAGGCCGACCCGAAGCTGTGGATCCAGCAGATCCATCCCGAGGACCGCTCGCGCGTCGTGGAGGCCTCCAACCGGGCCGACCGCCGCGGCGAGCCGTTCGGGACCGAGTACCGACACATCAAGCCCGACGGCTCGGTGATCTGGGTCCGCGAGGAGGCCGTGGTGGTCGAGCGGGACGCCGCGGGCAATCCGTCCCTCGTCCAGGGCCTGATGTACGACGTGACCGAGCGCAAGCGCGCCGAGGAGCACGTCGCGCAGGCGGAGGCTCGGTACCGGACGCTCGTCGAGCGGGTGCCGGCGGTGACCTACACGTGGGACGCCACCTACCGGAGCGGAGAGGCGCCGGCCTCCTACATCAGCCCGCAGGTGCGACAGCTGCTCGGATACGGGCAGGACGAGTTCGGCGACCCCACCTTGTGGAACCGACTGATCCACCCGGAGGACGCCGAACGCGTCATGGCGGAGTGGGAGGCGTGCGAGAAGGGCGACACGGCCTTCCGCGCCGAGTACCGGATGTTCACCCACGACGGCGAGACGATCTGGATCCGCGACGAGGCCGTGCCGGTCGGCCGCGACGAGCAGGGCCACCCGCTCTTCCAGGGCGTCGTGTTCGACATCACGGAGCGCAAGGCCGCCGAGGACAAGGTGCGGGCGACCGAGCTCCGCTACCGGTCGCTGGTGGAGCACATGCCGGTCGTGACGTATCTGAACGACTATCGAAGCCAGCCCGAACAGCGGTACATCTCCCCCGGGATCGAGCAGCTGCTCGGCTACTCCCAGTCGGAGTGGCTCGCGGATGCGCACATCTGGCATCGGGCGGTGCATCCCGAGGACCGGGAGCGCGTGCTCGAGGAGACGCGGCGGGCCGAGGCGACCGGCGATCCTCGAAGGTCCGAGTACCGCATGATCGGCAAGGACAGCCGCGTCGTGTGGGTGCACGACGACGCCCGGATCGTCGAGGCCGGCCCCTCGCCCGATCGGAGCGTCTGGCAGGGCGTCTGTGTCGACGTGACCGGGCGCAAGGAAGCAGAGATCCGGCTTCGCGAGGCCGAGGAGACCTACCGAACGCTCGTCGAGCAGCTCCCCGTCGTGGTCTACCAGGACGCGATCGACGACACGAGCACGGCCCTGTACATCAGCCCCCAGTACGAGCGGATGTTCGGGTTCCCGCCCGAGGCGCGCATGGCAGACCCCGACTTCTGGCTGAACCACCTGCACCCCGACGACCGTGAGCGCGTGTTCGAGGAGTCCAAACGGACGAACGAGACCGGCGAACCGTTCTCCATCGAGTACCGGTTCATCGGGCGAGACGGTCGCGTCGTATGGGTTCGGGACGAGGCGGTACTCCTGCGATACCCGGACGGCCGGCCGAAGCACTGGCAGGGCGTCCTGATCGACGTCACCGAGAACAAGCTCGCCGAGGAGACGCTCTCGCGCCGGGATGCCGTGCTGGAGGCGGCAGGCTATGCCGCCGAGCGATTCCTCAAGAGCCAGGAGTGGGAGGCTGCCCTTCCCGAGGTGCTCGAGCGGCTGGGGAAGGCCGCCGGGGCCGGCCGCGTCTACGTGTTCGAGAACGAACGCCTGGACGACGAGTCGCTCGCAATGTCGCTCCGGCGGGAGTGGCTGGCGCCCGGCGCGCCGAGCCTGGACGGGGCGTCGACCGAACGGTCGCCGTACGCGAAGGGCTTCGTCCGCTGGCAGGCCGCCCTCTCCGCCGGCCGAACGATCCACGGCCTTACCCGGAACTTCCCCGCGGGTGAACGGACCGGGCAGCTCAACGAGGGTGTGCAGGCGCGGGTGGTCGTTCCGGTCTTCGTCGGGGACGAATGGTGGGGCTTCATCGGCTTCGACGACTGCGAGCGAGAGCGCGACTGGCCGGCTCCCGAGATCGAGGCGCTGAAGACCGCCGCAGACACGCTCGGCGCGGCGATCGGCCGCGCGCGCGCCGAGGAGCTCCGCGACCAGGCGGAGCATCGGTATCGCACCCTCGTCGAGTCGATCCCCGCCGTGACGTACATCCAGGGAATCGGGCCGGAGGCGCCCATCACGTACATGAGCCCACAGCTCGAGCCGATGATCGGCTACACGCTCGAGGAGTGGCAGCCGCCGAGCTTCGATCGTTGGCTCCAGAGCCTGCATCCAGACGACCGCGAGCGGGTCGTCGCCGCTGATCAACGCTCCGAGGACACCGGAGAGCCGTTCGTCGCCGAGTACCGCCAGCGCCACAAGAACGGGAGCTGGGTCTGGATCCACGACGAGGCGGTCCTGATCAACGACGACCAGGGACAGCCGCTGTACTGGCAGGGGATCCGCTTCGACATCACGCCCCAGAAGACCGCCCAGCAGGGCCTGCGGGATGCGGAGGAGCGGTACCGCTCGCTCGTCGAGAGCATGCCGGCGGTCACGTACATCGACACGGTGGAGGATCCGTGGTCGACGGTCTACGTCAGCCCGCAGATCGAGGCGCTGTTCGGCTACTCCCAGGAGGAGTGGAGGGACCCGTCGGTCTGGAGCGAAGCGCTCCATCCCGACGACGCGGTCGACGTTCGGGCCGCCGTCGATCGACACAACCGCGAGGGCGTGCCCTACGACATCGAGTACCGGCTCCGCGCCAAGGACGGCCGGTGGACCTGGGTGAGCGACCACGCCAACATCGTGCGCGACGACGCGGGGAAGATCCGCTTCTCGCAGGGCGTCATGCTCGACGTCACCGAGCGCCGCCAGGCCGAGGAGCAGCTGCGGGAGGCCGAGGCTCGCTACCGCGCGATCGTCGAGCACGTCCCGGCGGCGATCTACGTCGACCGTCCGGACGGCACGATGAAGACCGTGTACGTCAGCCCGCAGATCGAGGAGATCATGGGCGTGTCGCCGCAGCGGTACCTCGAGGAGCCCGATCTCTGGCTCGATCTCATGACGCCGGAGTTCCGGGAGGAGATGCGCCGCGACTACCTCGAGTCGATCGCCCAGCACCTCTCGTGGCGTGGCGAGTATCAGATCGTCACGCCCGACGGTCGCGAGGTCTGGGTCCACGACGAGACCGCATTCGTGATGGACGAAGACGGCGCGCCGCTGTTCATCCAGGGGGTCATGTTCGACGTGACCGAGCGCAAGCTCGCCGAACAGGCCCTCCAGGACAGCGAACGACGTGAGCGCGAGGCCGCGGAGCGCCTGCGGGCGCTCGACGAGATGAAGAACACGTTCCTGGCCGCGGTCTCGCACGAGCTGCGGAGCCCGCTCACGTCGATCCTCGGCCTGTCCCTCACCCTCGAGCAGCAGAAGCTCTCGGTCGCCGACCGCCGCGACCTGACGCGCCGGGTGGCGCAGAACGCCCGGAAGCTCGACCGGCTCCTGAAGGACCTGCTGGACATCGACCGCCTGTCGCGAGGCAACGTCACGCCACAGCTGCGTTCGACGGACGTCGGCGCGCTCGTCCTCGGCACGGTCGAGTCCCTCGAGCTCGGCGAACGGCGCGTCACCGTCGAGGCCGAGGCCGTCTCCGTCCCGGTCGACGGACCCAAGATCGAGCGGATCGTCGAGAACCTCGTCATGAACGCCGTCCGGCACACCGAGCCCGACGTCTCGGTCTCGGTCCGTGTGTGGGCCGGTGGCGGCGGGGCGTTCCTCGCGGTCGAGGACGACGGACCCGGCGTCCCCGAGGAGCTCCAGGCGGCGATCTTCGAACCGTTCCGGCAGGGCCCCACGGCGTCCGCCCACTCTCCCGGGACCGGGATCGGCCTCTCCCTCGTCGCGATGTTCACGGAGCTGCACGGGGGACGCGCCTGGGTCGAGCAGCGCGAGGGGGGCGGAGCCTCGTTCCGGGTCTTCCTTCCGGGCGACGACGCGGCGCCGGCCGACGCCGGCGAAGAGCATCCGGTCCCGCGACGGCGGAAGCGGGCCGCCGATGCCGCGAGGGCGGGCTAGACTGGCTCCGATGCCCGCACGGGACCACAACCCGCACCGACGCCGCCTGCACCTGCCGATCGTCTCGACGAACGGCGCCCCCACGTCCGACGGTCGAAAGCCGCCTTGGCTCAGGGTGCGGCTGCAGACGGGCCCGAACTACACGGAGCTGAAG
>JBOGVL010000249.1:0-4665 GCA_050692535.1 Actinomycetota bacterium
GTGCCGGCCTGCACCTCGTCGACGAGCGCCGCGACGTCCCCGAGCGCCGAGTCGATCGCCGCGAGATCCGCCTCGAAGGCCTCTCCGGCCGTCTCCCTCATGGTCTCCAGCGTCCCTCGTGCGAGTTCGAGCTGATCGGCGACCGCCTCGGCTCCCTGGCTGGTCACCTGCGTCGTGGTCGCCGCCTGAAGGGTCGCCTGGAAGCTGCGCAGGTCCTCGCAGAGCTCCGAGTCTGATCCTTCGGACGAGCACGCCGTCGGCCCCAGCGCGAGGACGATCCCCAGCACGACCGTCCGCACTCCGCCGAGCCCCAAACCTCTCACGAGGACCACCTTGGACGCGAGCCGTGGCTCGATCATCATCCGGACCGAACGAAAGGGTGGCGCGGGTTGGCCGTGTGGTGCGCTCCACCGCCCGCGAGCAACGAGGCTACGATCGTGGCCCCTGGGAGGGACCCACGAGACCAACCGCTGCTCGACGACGCGTACCAGGGCCCGCTGATCACCACCAACGAAGGCTCGCATGGCGCTGATCCTCGTCTCGCTCTCAGTTCTCGCCTACGCGCTCTTCAGCAGGCGCCTCGCTTCCACCCCTGTCACCGGCGCGATGATCTTCATGGTGCTCGGCGTGACCTTCGGTCCGGCCGGATTCGGCGTGATCGAAGGCGCCAAGGACCGCCACGCCATTGCCCTGCTCCTCGAAGTCGCGCTTGCGCTCGTGCTGTTCACCGACGCGCTCGCGATCAGCGCGGGGGACTGGCGAACGAAGAGCCGGCTTCCGACCAGGCTCCTTCTCATCGGGATGCCGCTCACGATCCTGCTCGGGTGGGGGGTCGGGATCGTCGTGCTCTCGGAGATCGACGTCTGGGAGGTTGCCCTGGTCGCGATCTGCCTGGCTCCGACGGACGCCGCCCTCGGCCAGGCCGTCGTCACGAGCCCGAAGGTTCCCGGCGCGATCCGGCAGGCGCTGAACATCGAGAGCGGGCTGAACGATGGACTCGCGCTTCCCTTCTTCTTGCTCGCGCTCACCGCCGCGGCCGAGACCGAAGGCATCGAGGGTCCGGGGTTGCTGGAGGTCTTGGCGAGATCGCTCGTGCTCGCGGCGATCGCCGGCGCCGCAGCGGGGTGGTTCGGCGCGCATGCTCTCGCCTTCTGTCGGCGCCGAGGCTGGGTTGGGCGCGAGTGGGGTCAGATCGCGACGCTCGCGTTGGTGCTGCTCGCGTTCGCGGTCGCCGACGCCGCCGACGGGAGCGGGTTCATCGCGACGTGGGTGGCGGGCGTCGCCTTCGGTCGGGCCACGCGCGAGCGGATGCCCGACGCCGCACTCCTCGCGGAGGACCTCGGCGGCCTGCTCGCTCAGCTCTCATTCCTGGGGTTCGGCGCGGTCCTGCTCGGTCCGATTCTGGACGACCTCTCGTGGCGACCGGCCGTGTACGCCCTTCTCAGCCTCACCGTCATCCGAATGGTGCCGGTCGCGGCGTCGCTCGTCGGCACCGGCCTCTCGAGATCGACGCTGGCGTTCGCCGGCTGGTTTGGACCGCGAGGCCTGGCATCGATCGTGTTCGGCCTCTTCGTGGCCGAAGAGGCGCTCCCGAACGAACCGGTGATCCTGGAAGCAGTTTTCGTGACGGTGGCACTCAGCGTCGTCGTCCACGGCGCGACGGCCGTCTGGGGAGCACGCCGGTACGGCGCGTGGTACGAGCGGGCCGTCGCTCGCGGCGTGGCGCTGCCCGAGGCACAGGACGTGGGGGAGCCTCGGGTCCGTCGTCGGCTCGCCGGACACGAAGCAGCGGCCCGGCCGCCCGATCCGACCCACTAGAACCGGACCGCGAGACGAGCGCGCGTCATTGCCCCGAGAGCGCGACCTTCAACGACACGACCGTCATCGCAACAAGCAGCACGACCAGTCCGTCCACGACCGAACGCGTGCGCCCGGCACCCGATTCTCGTGACGCGATGTAGGCGGTGATACCGATGAGCGCCGCGAGGATGAAGCCGCTCGCGTCGAGCGCGGGGCCGAGAGAGAAGACGAGGAAGGGCAACGTCACGATCAGGGCCACCGCCGCCGCGGCAGCCATCTGCGCCCATGCCGCCACCCGGGTCGCCGGGCTCACTCGCCCCCCGGCGAACAGCCGGGCCGACAGGTGGAAGGCGAAGACGTGCGCCAGGGCGAGGCCGACGGCGGTCCCCCAGATCACGCCGACCGCGGTGTGCTTGTCCTCCACGTGCTCACCGGCCGCGACGAACTCAGCCGCCAGCACGAGGCAGACGTAGAGGGCCATCGTGACGGCTTCACGCACGGCCTCGCTCGGGCCTCGGCGGTCCTCGCTCCCGACCGGTGACGTCACGGTTTGGTGGATCCGGGTCAGCCGAGGACCATCCCCTCGGCGGAGCCCGAGGGCGCGGGGTCCGGGAGTCGCACCATTCGGAACGAGTTCAACAGCCCGACCAGCCCGGCGAGGATCGGGACGAGGAGCGCGACCTGGAGAGCAATCGGGCGCGCATCCGTGTTGATGCGGATGATCTCGTCCTGGACCTCCTCGGGTTGTTCGGCGAGGAGTCCTTCGAGCTGAGTGTTCGTCAACACCTGCGCGTCGTCCTCCAGCGCATCCGCAACGATCTGCTGATCCGCCGGCGGGAGCACCGTGCTCGACTGCGCCATGTTCGTAAACGTGATGGACAACGTCGCCAGCATGATGGCACCGGCGAAGGCCAGCCCGAACGACAAGCCGAACGACCCCGCCGCCGAGTTCACGCCGGCGGCCTCACTGACCCGCTCCTCCGAGATCGGAGCCAGTGTGTAGTTGTTGAGCTGCGACACCAGCAGTCCCAACCCCGAACCCGCGATGACAAGCGGGATCAGCAGATACCAGCCGCTGTCTGCCCTGGGCACGACCGGGAGCAGTACCACCATCCCGGTGGTCAAGAGCAGGAATCCCATGCGAATGATGCTGCTGGGACGACGTCTCCCCGCCCGTCTTCCCGCGAGCAGCGCCAGGCCGAACATGCTGAGCGACAGCGGAGCGATGGACAGACCGGCCAGCATCGCGTTGTACTCGAGAACCATCTGCAGGTAGATCGGCAGCACGATCATCGAGCCGCCCAGCGCGATCTGCTGAAGCATCTGCCCCGAGATCCCCAACCGGAAGACCTTCGACTCGAACAGAGCGGGGTCGATCAACGTCGGCTTCGCCTGACGCTTGCGTCGCCGGAGCCACCAGACGAGGCTCGCCAGGGCCACGGCGCCGACCGCCAGAAGGGCTCCGACGGCTTCCCCACCCTCCTGCCACACGAGGATCCCCAACACGGTGCCGCCCATCGCCAGGACAGAAAGGACGGCGCCCCCCACGTCGACGCGGCGATCTCCGGCGTAGGGAGCGTCGCGCACGAGCTTGATGCCCGACAGCACGACCGCGATGATGACCGCCTCGAGCAGGAACCCGACGCGCCACGACAGATAGGTCGTGATGAATCCGCCGAGCAGCGGTCCGACGGCCGCCGCGATCGCGGCCGAAGCGCCGACCAGTGCATAGGCCTTCCGCCGCGCCGGACCCTCGAAGTTGCCGTGGATCAGGGACTGCATCGACGGCAGCAGGAGGGACGCCCCCAGCCCACCCACGATCGCCCAGAAGACGATGATGGCCGTCAGACCCTGGGCGAACGTCATCGCCAGGGCTCCGACGGCATAGCCGAGCAATCCCAGCACGTAGGCCCGCTTGCGCCCGATGAGATCCCCGACCTTGCTGCCGATCAGGATGAACGCGGCGGAGACCAACGCCTCGAGCGCGATCGCCGACTGCACCCCGCTGACGGTCGTGTCGAGGTCTCGGACGACGGCGGCGATCGAGACGTTCATGAGCGACGTGTCGACGACCAGCACGAACATCGCCATGGCCAGCAGGACGGCGAGCCGCGGGTTGCCCGTCGTCTCCTGCTGGGCGCGGACACTCATCGTTGGCTCTCGTGCGGTCCGCCCGACGCGCGATCGTCCTCGGCCGCCAACACCCGACGGGCCTCGGCGTGCGCGGCCCGGTCCGCGGCCGACACCTGCGGCCAGGTCAGCCCGAGCGACCCGATGGTTTCGACAAGGATGCGCGCGACCATCGCCTTCATGACCTGCTTGTGGTCCGCGGGGATCACGTACCACGGGGCCCATCGCGTCGAGGTCGCCGTGATCGCGTCCTCGAACGCCTGCATGTACTCGTCCCAGTGCGCCCGCTCGGAGACGTCGCCGGCGCTGAACTTCCATTCCTTGCCGGGTGTGTCGAGGCGCGCGATGAACCGTCGCTTCTGCTCCGCCCTGGACACGTGGAGGAAGAACTTCACGATCTTCGTCCCGTTGCGATCGAGGTGGCGCTCGAACGCGTTGATGTCCTCATAGCGCTCCTGCCAGAACCAGGCTCCTCGATCGTTCGACGGCAGCCGCTGCGCGTCGAGCCATTCCGGATGGACCTTGAGCGCGACGACCTCTTCGTAGTGCGAACGGTTGAAGATGCCGATCCGTCCGCGTTCCGGGAGCGCGTTCGAGATCCGCCAGAGGAAGTCGTGATCTAGCTCCTCCGAGGACGGCTTCTTGAACGAGACGACCTGCACGCCCTGCGGATTCACGCCCGACATGACGTGCTCTATGGCCGAGTCCTTGCCCGCCGCATCCATCGCCTGGAGC
>JBOGVL010000250.1:0-4629 GCA_050692535.1 Actinomycetota bacterium
GTTGACCACCGGGGCCGACACGTTCCCGAACTCGTCGCCGGACTGGTCGCCCGATGGTTCCAGGATCGTGTACGCGGGGGCGAACCCGGACGGGTTCGACCTGTACGTGGTCGGTGTGGACGGGGGTGACCCCCTTCGCCTGACGGATGCGACCGGTGACGAATACACGCCCGCATGGTCGCCGGGAGAGGATCGGATCGTGTTCGCGTTCGACGACGGGGCGGAGTCCGATTGGCGCTCGGGCCTGGCGGTCGTGAACGCCGACGGGTCGGGCTGGACGGAGTTGTTCGGGCGGGACCAAGAGCGCGCGGAGCACCCCGTCTGGTCCCCGGACGGAGACCGGATCGCGTTCACGGTTTTCACCGCGGGGGTGCCGCGCTCGTATGTGATGGAGGCGGACGGCTCGAACCCAACGATGTTGAGAGAGGAGCCGGGTGTCGCCTTGTCGTGGACGCCCGACGGTCGCCGGATCGTGGTCGCCGAGGTCGAGGGGGACGACCTGCTGACGATCCGGCCGAACGGCTCGGATGCTCGCGTCCTCATCGACGCGCTGCCCGAGCGTCTGCAGCAGCCGCTCATGGATTGGTCGCCCGATGGGGAATGGATCGTGTCGGCCACGGTGCTGGATGGCGGGCCCGTCTACCTCCTCCGAGCCGATGGGAGCCAGACGTTCGTGATCGCCTTGGCCGGAATCGACCCCGCCTGGCGGCCGGTCGGGTGACCTCCCTCCGCTAGATCAGCGACCGAAGGGCCTCGAAACATCGGTCGACGTCTTCCTCCATGTTGAAGAAGTGGGGGCTGATCCTCAGTCCGTCCCCGCGGTAGTCCGTGCACACGTCGCGCTCGAGCAGCGCGTGGCAGATCTTGCCCGCCTCGGGGCCGACCCCGACGTTCACGACCCCGCCTCGAGCGTCGCGGTCGCGCGGCGTGCGAACGGGCAGGCCGAGCTCGTCCGCGCGCGCGATCACGAGGTCGGTGAGCTCGCCCTGGCGGGCCCGGATCCGCTCGGGCGTGACCTCCTCGATGATGTCGAGCCCGCCCTGCGCGACGAAGAAGACGGGCGCGGGCGGCGTCCCGTGCTCGAAGCGGCGCGCCGAAGGGTGATAGGCGAGGTGCTGCGTGTCGAACGAGAACGGATCGGCCGCCCCGAACCAGCCGGTCACCGCCGGCTCGAGCGTGGGGACGAGCTCGCGCCGGACGTAGAGGAAGGCCAGGCCCGGTCCGCCGCAGAGCCACTTCAGGACGCCGGCCGCGTAGACGTCGCATCCGAGGTCGTGGAGGTCGAGCGGGACGATGCCGATCCCGTGGTAGTCGTCGAGGAACGAGAGCGCTCCGCGCTCGCGGGCGATCCGACAGACCTCCTTGGCGTCGACGATGGCGCTCGACCGGTAGAGCACCCGGTTCACCATCACGAGCGCGGTCCGCTCGTCGACCGCCCGGTCGAACTCCTCCAGCGGGATCGTGAGGCCGTCGGGGGAGCGGAGCCACTCGATCTGGACGCCGCGTCGCCGGTGGGCGAGCCACACATGGCCGTCGGTGGGGAAGTCGAGCTCGGAGAGCACGACCTTGTTCCGCTCGCTGAAGTCCAGGGCCGACGCGATCGTCGCGATCGCGATCGAGATGTTCGTCGTGATCGCCAGCTCCTCCGGGTCGCATCCGGCGAGCCGGGAGAACGAGGCCTTCAGTGCGCGCATCCGGGGAAAGATGTCCTCGAACCAGACGTGGTCCGGCGCCCCCTTCGACGCCCACGCGTCGAGGTACCCGTCGAGCAGGGATCGCGAACGCCGGGAGACCGGGCCGAGCGACGCGCTGATCAGATACGCCTTGCGCGACAGCACGGGGAACTCGTCCCGGTAGCTCTCGAGGCCGGCCATCGGGACGAATCGTAGCCGCCCGCCCCCCGTTCGCTTCCCCGCGCCGCCGGCAGGTTTGGCCCGCGCACGACGGTGGAACTCTCGACTCGCCTCGGCGCACGCCTTGCGCCGCCTCGGGGAGGGGGTGGTCTCCGGTGACGTGACCCGGCTCGATCCCGGTCAGTACGGCCAACCAGGAGAGGGGGGGTCAGGTGAGAACACCATCCTCGACGAGGCGGGCAGGCGTCGCGGCCGTCGCCGTATCGCTGCTCACCGCAATGATCGCGGTCACGGGTCTCGGCGCGGGGGCGCAGGAGACGGGCGGCCGTGCATCCGCCGGCACCTTCCAGCGTGAGGGGGCGGCGGCGCTCGATCTGGATGCCCGGGCCGGTCGGGTCGCGCCGAGTGGCGCGCAACGAGCGGCAGCGACCGGCCTCGAGGCGATCGTCCGGTGGAACCGGTTCGGCACGCCCGCGTCGCTGTTGCCGGTCGAGGCGGACGGGGCCCTCGCGACGGGCCTGCCGCGGGACGGCGTCGCCGCGACCCGCGCGTTCCTCGCGGACAACGCCGAGCTGTTCGGCCTCGCGGCGGGGCAGGTCGACGACCTCGAGCTCCTGTACGACGTCCCCCTGGGCGCGGGGCGCGCCGTCATGCTCCGGCAGCGATTCGACGGCCTGCCCGCGGGGCAGGACGGGCTGGTGGCGACCGCCGTGGTGAACGGACAGGTCGTCTACGCCACCTCGTCGCTCGCCCCCGGCGGCGCTCCCACCGAGGCGACCCGGACCCCCGTCGACGCGGTACTCTCGGCGGCGGCGGACGCCGGGCTGAACGTCGGGCCCGCGGACATCGGCGACGTGACGACCGAGGACGACCGAACGGTCGTCGAGGTCGCGGGGCTGACCCATCCGGCCAACGTCGTCCTCGTCGCGGTGCCGGTGCCCGGAGCGGAGGTGCGCTCGGCGCACGAGGTCGTGCTCATCGACAACGCGGCGGAGACGCTCGCGGTGCGCACGCTCGTCGACGCTCGCACCGGCGCGATCCTGGTCCGGGAGGACCTCGTCGACCATCAGGCCGAGGACTCGCCGCAGTGGGACGTCTTCCCGGCCTCCCCTTCGCTCGACTACTCCTCGGCCGATACGCGCGAGGTCTGGTGCTGGGAGGCGGGTCCGGGCTGCGACCGCGTCGTCGGCAACGCCGCGTTCGCCTTCCCGTGGGACGTCGACGTCCTGACGGGACTCTCGACGACCACCAGCATCGGCAACAACGCGCGGTCCGTGGAGAACTGGCTGAGCGCCGACCCGTTCACGGTCGGCGTGAACCCGGCCACGCCGCGGCCCGGGCGCGACTACCTCTACCCCTGGACCAACCAGTGGTTCGAGCAGAGCTGCAACCCGGCGACCACGTTCACGTCGCCCGAGCGCAACGACATCGACGCGGCGATCGGCAACCTGTTCGTCATGCACAACCGCATGCACGACTGGGCGTACCACCTCGGGTTCACGGAGACCACGTTCAACCTCCAGACCTCCAACTTCGGGCTCGGCGGGGCCGAGCTCGATCCCGAGCAGGGCAACGCCCAGGCCGGCGGCATCGTCGGCGGTCCCCCGACGTTCGCCGCGCGGGACAACGCCAACCAGATCACCCCGCCCGACGGACAGGCGCCCATCACCAACATGTACCTGTGGCAGCCGATCGCGGCCGCCTTCTACGCGCCGTGCGTCGACGGCGACTTCGACATGACGGTGATCGGCCACGAGTACACGCACGCCATCTCCAACCGGATGGTGGCGGGTCCCGACGTCGGGCTCAGTGGCTCGAGCTCCCGCGCGATGGGCGAGAGCTGGTCGGACCTGTCCGCGATGGAGGTCCTCAACGAGTATGGGTTCGTGCCGGTCGCCGGCGAGAACCGGTACGCGATCGGACCGTACGTCACGGGTGACGGCCAGGCCGGCATCCGCAACTACGGGATGAACCAGAGCCCGCTCAACTTCAGCAACGTCGGCTACGACTTCGTGTGCAACGGGGCGACCTGCCCGCTGCTCACCCAGGTCCACGCCGACGGCGAGATCTGGAGCGCCGTCAACTTCGACATCCGAGCGGCGATGAACGCTCGGTACGATGGCACGTTCCCGTCGGGCGACGCCTCGCTGCAGCTCAGCTGCGCCGAGGGCCTCACGCCCGCGGACCAGTGCCCCGGCAACCGGCGGTGGGTCCAGCTGATGTTCGACGCCTGGCTGCTGATGGCGACCGGCACGCCGACGATGCTCGACGCACGCGACGCGATGCTGGCGTCGGATCTCGTTCGGTTCGGCGGTGCAAACCAGGACCTGCTCTGGAACGCGTTCGCCAAGCGCGGGTTCGGCGAGGCCGCGGTGCAGACCAGCTCCGAGGACGCCGATCCGGTGCCGAGCTTCGCCTCGCCGTACCTGTCCGAGGCGACGGTGACGTTCGCGCCGGTGGACCCGAACGGCAACCCGATCCCGGGGGCGCAGCTGTTCGTGGGGCGGTACCAGGCCCGGGTCACGCCGGTCGCCGACACGGACCCGGCGACGCCGCTGGGCAACACGGTCCCGCTGGTTGCGGGGACCTACGAGCTCCTCGCGAGGGCCGACGGATTCGGCGCGCAGTCCTTCACGCTGACCGTGCGGGCGGGACAGGTCCGGACGATCGGCCTGCGGATGCCGATCAACCGGGCCTCCCTCGCGCGGGGGGCCGTCGCGGCGGGAGACGGGATCAACCTGGAGCGGCTGATCGACGACACGGAAGCCACCAACTG
>JBOGVL010000251.1:0-4589 GCA_050692535.1 Actinomycetota bacterium
GACCGGCACCGTCACCAACGACATCGCCAAGGCCGTCCAGGACATCAAGGGCGGGAAGGTCGAGTACAAGACCGACCGGACCGGCAACGTCCACATGATCATCGGGAAGAAGTCGTTCTCCGAGCAGCAGCTGCTCGAGAACTTCCTGGCCGTGGTGGACGAGATCCTGCGCGCCAGGCCGTCGGCCGCCAAGGGCAAGTACGTGAAGACCCTGACGGTCGCGACGACGATGGGACCCGGCATCGCGATCGACACGAACCGGATGAAGGACACCGAGTCACACCCGATCCCGGTGTAGCGTCACCGAGGTGCGCCGGCCTGCGTTCCATCGGTACGGCCCATGGGTGGTCGTGGCGGTCGCCGTCGTCTTCAACCTCTGGGTGCTGCGCGCCGAGGCGACCCCGGTCCAGAACCTGAACGACGGGTCGGTCCACCGCTCGATGATCGGGTGGGCCGAAGATCGCTGGCGGACGGGACACCTTCCCCTCGACGGCTGGTACCCGCAGCTCGCCCTCGGCTCTTCGCGCTTCCACCACTACCAGAGCCTGCCCCACGTCGTGACCGGCATCGTCGCGATCCCCATCGGCTCCGAGCGCGCGTACAGCTGGACCTTGTATCTCGGGCTGGCGCTCTGGCCGATCGCGGTGTTCTCGGGCGGCCGGCTGCTCGGCCTCGGGGGATGGCGCTCCGCCGGAGCGGCGCTCGTGTCCCCCCTGGTGGCGAGCGCCCCGACGCTCGGCTACGAGTGGGGGAGCTACGCGTGGCGCGGGTACGGCACCTGGACCCAGCTGTGGGGGATGTGGCTCCTGCCGTTCGCATGGGGGCTGGGGTACCGGGCGGTCGTTCGTGGGCGGGCCTACGCCTGGGCGGCGCTCGTCGTCGGCCTGACGATCGCGGTCCACCTGCTGACCGGCTATCTCGCGCTGCTCTCGCTCGGCGTGTTCGTCCTTCTGCGGCCGACCCGTCTGCGCGAGCGGATCGGTCGGGCCGCACTGGTGGCGATCGGCGCGATCCTCGTGGCGGCATGGGTCGTTGTGCCGCTTCTCCTCGACCGCGACTTCACGATCCAGGACGAGTTCTCGCGCGGGAAGGTGTTCTACGACTCGTTCGGCGCTCGGCGCATCCTGAGTTGGATGGTCTCCGGCGAGCTCTTCGACCGGAACCGGATCCCGGTCATCACGATCCTCGCCGGCCTGGGCCTGCTCCTGTGCCTGCGGCGATGGCGACGAGACCAGCGGGCGCGAGCGGTCGTCGCCCTCGGGCTCCTGTCGCTTCTCCTGTTCTTCGGCCGGTCGACGCTGGGGCCGCTGCTTCGGCTCCTCCCTGGGTCCGGCGACCTGTTCCTTCGCCGGTACGTGTTCGGCGTTCATCTGGCCGGGCTGTATCTGGCCGGCGTCGCAATGGCCTGGCTCGGGCGCATCGCGCTCGCGCGGGTCCGGACGCGGGTTCCGAGGCCCGAGGTGGCGCTCGCGGCGCTGCTGGTCGTGGGGCTGGTCGTCCTCGCTCCTGCCTGGAACGAACGGCGGGCGTGGGCCGCGCAGGGCGCGGAGTGGATCCACGAGCAGAAGGAGTTCGACGCGACGGATGGTGCGGACGTCGCCGCGCTCGTGTCGATCGCCGAGCGCCGGGGCCCCGGCCGCCTCTACGCGGGGTCGCGATCGAACTGGGGGAACGCCTATCGGGTCGGCCAGGTCCCTGTCTACGCGGAGCTGCTGAACCTCGACGTCGACGCCGTTGGGTTCACGCGCCCGACGTGGTCGCTCTCCTCGCCGGCCGAGTATCGCTTCCGGGATTCCGATCCGGCGCAGTACGACGTGTTCGACATCCGGTACATCATCCAGCCGATCGACCGAGAGCCGGCGGTCGAGGCGCGGCTCGTCGCGGAGCGCGGCCGGCACGCGCTCTGGGAGGTCTCGGGCGACGGCCCCGTCGAGGTGGTGGACACCTCGGTACCGATCTCGGCCGACCGGACGAACCTCGGCGTTCGGATCTCGCCCTGGCTGACGTCGGAGCTGCCCGAGGCTGACGTGTACCCGGCGATCGCCTTCGCGGGGATCGACGCTCCGGGGCCTACGCTGCCGGACGGTGCCCTGCCGACCGAGCCGGCCGGCAGGGTGATCGAGGTCTCGCTCGAGCTCGCGGACGGCCGGTCGTTCGCCGTGGTCGAGACTCGTCGGCCGGCCGCCGTGATCCTCAAGTCGAGCTTCGACAATCGGTGGCGGGTGTCGGTCGACGGCGAGGAGCTCCAGGCTCAGATGTTCGCGCCGAGCCTGGTGGGTCGTGTCGTCCCGCCTGGACGGCACGAGATCGAGTTCCAGTACGTGCCCTTTCCTCGGTACGATCTGCTGCTTGCGCTCGGCGTCGCCACGTTCGCGGCGTTGCTCCTCCTCCCCGGCCGCCTCGCGAGACGACGGTCGAGCGCCCACGCCGCGGCGATGACCCAGGAGCGTGACGCGGAGCGGGTGGGGCGGGTCTGAGCCGGAGCCGGCCGGTTACGCGGCCAGGAGCGCGGGGTCGATCCGATCCTCGAGCGACGGGTCGAGTCGGACGGCTTCCTCGAGCTCGTCTTGCCCGCGGAGCTCATCGCCCATCTCGATCAACAGGAATCCGAGGTTCAGGTGTGCCGCCGCCCGTGCGGGATCCACTTCGATGATGTGCTCGTAGAGCCCGATGGCCTCCTCGTCCGCGCCGTCAGTGGCGCGGAGGATGGCGAGGTTGAAGAGCGCGTCGACGAAGTCGGGATCGATCTGGATGGAGGTCCGGTAATGGGCCTCGGCCCCCTCGACGTCTCCCTGCACCTGGCTGATGACGCCGAGGTTGTAGTAGGCGAACTTGTTCTGTGGATCGAGCTCGATCACCCGCGAATAGGCTTGCTCGGCCGCCGCGAGATCTCCCTCCGCGTGCGCTTCGAGTCCCTCCTGCAAGACGTCCTGCGCCTGCTGCGCCTCGCTCTTCGTCCCGCGGGCCATCGCCCATGCCACGACTCCAACCGCCAGGACGAGGACGAGGAGCACCGCGACCGCGCGCGGGTCTCGAAATGCCGTTCGGAATCTGTCCATCGTTGCTCCCTGCACCAGAACCGGCCGATGCTACGAGTCCATCGACACCCGATCGCCGAGCCTTAACCCCGCGCTTCGGGGAATCACCATCCGCGTTGCCGGCGGCAGCGAGCGCACGTTGTGACTAGTCCCATGGGGCTAGTCGTGGGCGTTGCGGGAATACCGTGAATCGGGTCTCAATCACACGCGCGGGAAACCCGATGGGTCAATCGTGGGATCACCCGACCTCCCTCGTTCGGCTGGACGCTCGAGCGTGTTCGACGCCGAGATGCCTGCGAAACTATGGCGCCTGCGCCTCGCCACGGGCGTTGCGCTCCTCGGTGCGATCCTCGCGCTGGTCGTCGCTGCGGCCAGTGGGCCGTCCGCCGGCGAGCGAGTGACCGGTTGCGTCTCGAAGGCAACCGGTGCGGTGCGAATCGTCCGTCCTACGGCAACCTGCCGCAAGGGCGAGTTCAAGGTGGTGTGGCGGCTCCTCGGTCGCGAGGGTGATCGGCTGCCCTCAGGTGTCCTCTCGAGTGGCTTGGACGAGGTGGACCCCGCGGTCGGGGCCACCGGGACGGCTGGGACCGACGGCGTTGACGGCGTCGATGGTGTGGACGGACGCGATGGCGCCGACGGCGTCGATGGTGTGGACGGACGCGATGGCGCCGACGGTATCGATGGCACTGACGGAATCGATGGCACCGATGGCCAGGCCGGCGCCACCGGATGGGCCGGCGCCACCGGATCGGCCGGCGCCACCGGATCGGCCGGCGCCACCGGATCCTCGGGTGCCACAGGCTCGACAGGTGCAACGGGGTCGTCCGGTGCGACCGGATCCACTGGTGCTACCGGATCCGCGGGATCCACGGGCGCTCAGGGCGCAACTGGTTCGGCCGGGGCGACGGGAGCAGCAGGATCTGCCGGCGGCACTGGTGCAACTGGTCCCCAAGGACCGCAGGGCGACACCGGACCCCGGGGGGACAGCGGACCGCAAGGCGGTACGGGGCCGCAAGGCGACACGGGTTCCCCGGGACCTCAAGGCCCCACAGGCCCGCAAGGCGATACAGGTTCCGATGGTCCACATGGTCCGACGGGTTCACCGGGACCCACTGGCCCGATCGGGCCGATCGGCCCGATCGGCCCGGTAGGGCCTCAAGGCCCCGTTGGACCCACCGGTGCGACTGGGGTTGCGGGTCCGGTTGGTCCCCAGGGTCCTCAGGGCGCTGTCGGCGCCACGGGCCCGATCGGCCCCCAGGGCCCGGTCGGTCCTCAGGGCCCAGTCGGCGCCACAGGTTCACAGGGCGCCACCGGCGCCCAGGGCGCGACCGGCGCACAGGGTCCCCAAGGCGAGACTGGTGCTCAGGGCGCGACCGGCGCGCAAGGCGCCACGGGAGCCGTTGGCCCTCAGGGCGCCACGGGCGCTGTTGGCCCCCAGGGCCCGGTCGGTCCGCAGGGCCCCGTCGGTCCGCAGGGTCCCGTCGGCGCGACCGGCGCTGATGGCGCCACCGGCGCACAGGGTCCGCAAGGTGACACGGGCGCGACCGGAGC
>JBOGVL010000252.1:0-4584 GCA_050692535.1 Actinomycetota bacterium
GCCGAGGAGGCGGCCGGCGCCCCCGGCCGAGAAAGGCGAGCCGGTCCCGGTCCGGGCGCAGAGGCGTTCTCTCGGGAACCGGCCCGCGCACTAGATTCGCCGCAGCCGCGGCCTCCGGGAGCACCACGTGGGCTCACAAGCAACCAGATGGCGCGGGCGTCCCGCCGGCCCGCTCGTGTTCCTGGCCGCGCTCGTCGCGCTGATATCGGCGGGATGCGACGCCGACTTCGGTGCCTACCGGGGTGAGACCGAACAGGGAAGCGACATCTTCCAGCTCTGGCAGGGCGCGGTCATCGCCGCGATCGTCGTCGGCGCCATCGTCTGGGGCCTGATCTTCTTCGCGATCTTCCAGTACCGCCGCCGGCGTCACGACGACAGCGGCGCGCTGCCGAGCCAGCGGCAGTACATGCTGCCGCTGGAGGTCTCCTACACGATCGTCCCGATCATGATGGTCGCGGTGCTGTTCGGGTTCGCCTACGCCACGCAACGCAATGTCGACGACCTCGATCCGAACCCCGACATGGAGATCGTCGTCCAGGGCTTTCAGTGGCAGTGGCAGTTCCACTATCCCGACCAGGACGTCGTCGTCACCGGCTTCCCGAACGAGCCGCCGACGCTCGTGTTGCCGACCGACGAGACGATCCGGGTGCACACCGAGTCGCGCGACGTCATTCACTCGTTCTACGTGTCCGAGTTCAACTTCAAGCGGGACACCATCCCGGGCTCTCCCACTGAGTTTGATCTCACGATCGACGAGGCCGGCACGTACCGCGGGCAGTGCGCGGAGTTCTGCGGCCTCGACCACGCCCGCATGACGTTCACCGTCGAAGCCGTCAGCCCGTCCGAGTTCCAGGCCTGGGTGAAGGACGTGCAAGACGATCCCGACAACGAGGAAGCAGGTTCGTGACCGTCACCGCCGAGCGCCCGAGCACCGCAGCCGCGCCGCCGCCGGCGACCGACAGCGGGCTTTTGCGATGGCTGACGTCTACCGACCACAAGGTGATCGGTCTCAGTTACATCGTGACCAGCCTGGCGTTCTTCTCCATCGGCGGCATCTTGGCTCTGCTGATCCGCACCGAGCTCGCGACCCCCGAACAGGACGTCTTCTCGGCCGAGATCTACAACCAGATCTTCACGATGCACGGCAGTGTCATGGTCTACCTGTTCGCGGTGCCGTTCGGCTTCGGCCTGGCGAACTACATCGTGCCGCTCCAGGTGGGCGCGCCCGACGTGGCGTTTCCGCGCCTCAATGCGCTCGCATACTGGATGTACCTCTTCGGCGGGATCATGATCGTCTCCGGCTTCGCAACCTCCGGGGGCGCGGGCGCCTTCGGCTGGACCGCCTACTCGCCGCTCTCGGGCGTCGTGTACTCGCCGGGGCCCGGACCCGATCTCTGGATCGTCGGCGTGGCGCTCACCGGCACCGCCACCGTCATCGGCGCGGTCAACCTGGTGACGACGATCTTCATGCTGAGAGCCCCGGGCATGACCATGTTCCGTATGCCGATCTTCACCTGGAACATGCTCGTGGTCAGCGTGCTCGTGCTGCTCGCATTCCCTGTCCTCACGAGCGCACTGGCGATGCTCTTCGTCGACCGGCACTTCGACGGCCACGTGTTCGAAGTCGACGAGGGCGGCGTTCCCGTGTTGTGGCAGCACATGTTCTGGTTCTTCGGTCATCCCGAGGTGTACATCATCGCCTTACCGTTCTTCGGCGTCGTCACCGAGATCTTTCCGGTCTTCTCCCGCCGCCCGGTCTTCGGTTACAAGGGCCTCGTCTTCGCCACCCTGGCGATCGGCGGTCTGTCAGTCGGCGTGTGGGCGCACCATATGTTCGTCACCGGGGTCGTGGAGCTGGCGTTCTTCAGCGCGGTGACGATGCTGATCGCGGTCCCGACCGGCGTGAAGTTCTTCAACTGGATCGGCACCATGTGGCGAGGGAAGATCCGCTTCGACACCCCGATGCTCTTCTCGATCGGGTTCCTCGTGATGTTCCTCGCCGGGGGCCTCACCGGCGTCATGCTCGCGATGGCGCCGGTCGACTTCACGGTGAGCGACACCTACTTCGTCGTCGCCCACATGCACTACGTGATCTTCTCGGCCGCCGCCCTCGGTGGCTTCGCCGCGATCTACTACTGGTTCCCGAAGTGGACGGGAAAGAAGCTCAACGAGCCGCTCGGCAAGATCCACTTCTGGCTGTATTTCATCGGCGGCAACATCGCGTTCTTCGTCCAGCACGACCTCGGGCTCCAGGGCATGCCGAGACGCATCAACGAGTACAGCCGCGACGAAGGCTGGATCGGCCTGAACCAGATCTCGACGGTCGGGGCGTTCGTGATCGGCATCGGCACGATCGTGTTCTTGTGGAACGTTTGGCGGACCCTGCGCCACGGCGCACCGGCGGGGAACGACCCGTGGGACGGCCAGACTCTCGAATGGGCGACCACCTCACCGCCGCCGGAGCGGAACTTCGACTCGCTGCCGCCGATCCGGTCCGAGCGCGCGTGGTTCGACGCGAAATACCCTGAGTACGCCGGCAACGGGCAGCGGCCCGTCCGTTCGAAGGAGCCCGCCGCGTCATGAAGACCGAGGCGTTCTTCTATCTCGGGATCATGGTCGTCTTTGCTGCCATCGGCGTCATCTACTGGTTCACGTCCTACGAGGACGCCGGGACGGTGATGCTCGCCGGCTGCGCGCTCATGGGCGTTTTCGCGGGCGGCTTCCTCTACCTCCAGTCGCGAAAGTACCCGCCGCGCCTCGAGGACCGATCCGACGCCACGGTCGAGGAGGGCGCGGGCGACGTCGACGCGTTCCCGTCCGGTACCTATTGGCCGCTGGCGCTCGCCTTTGGCGCGGCGATGGTCGCCAGCGGTCTGATCTTCGGGGTTTGGCTCGTGCTCGGTGGCCTCGTCTTCTTCGTCGCCGGCATGATCGGATGGATCGCGGAGTCCCGCACCGGCCTCGACCGCGATACCCGGGAGACCCCGGATCCCGGCCGCGGCTCGGCGTAGCCAGCCGCCCGATGGCCCGGAGTGCGCTCGAGCGGCTTCGGCGGCTCTGTCTGGCGCTGCCCGAAACCACTGAACGTCTCAGTCACGGCGAGCCCACCTGGTTCGTCCGCGACAAGAAGACGTTCGTGTCGTTCGCCGACCACCATCACGACGACCGGCTCGCGTTTTGGTGCGCGGCACCGGCCGGTGAACAGGACTCGATGGTCTCCGCCGACCCCGAGCGTTTCTTCGTGCCTCCCTACGTGGGTGGACGGGGGTGGCTCGGCGTGTACCTCGACGTGCGGCAGGACTGGGACGAGATCGCGGACATCGTGGAGAACGCCTACCGGACAATCGCACCGAAGCGGCTCGCGGCGGAGCTCGACGCATGACGAGCGCCGAGCTCCTGATTGACGCGTTCGGCCGGATCCGACCGGTCGTCCACGACGTGGTCGACGGCCTGACCGCCGAACAGCTGTCGTCCCGGATCGACGACGACGCCAACTCGATCGCGTGGCTTGTGTGGCATCTGAGCCGAATCCAGGACGACCACATCGCCGACGCGGCCGAAACCGCGCCGGTCTGGACCGCCGCCGGTTGGGCGGAGCGGTTCGGGTTCCCTTTCGACGTCCGGGCCACCGGCTTCGGCCAGAGCTCCGACGAGGTCGCCGCAGTCCGGGTCGACGACGGCGCGCTGCTGGTCGGGTATTTCGACGCCGTCCACGACCACACGACCGGCTACCTCGCCGATATCACCGACGCCGACCTCGACCGGATCGTCGACGACGCTTGGGACCCGCCCGTCAGCCTCGGCGTGCGCCTGGTGAGCGTGGTCGAGGACGACCTCCAGCACGCCGGCCAGGCGGCCTACGTGCGCGGCATCGTGGAGCGGGCCGCCGAGCCCGGCTCGTCGTAACGCCTCGACGATGGCCATTCGGCTGGACCCCGCCGTTCCCGTCCTCCGGATCTTCGACGTCGACCGCGCCAAGGAGTTCTACGTGTCGTGGCTGGGATTCTCGATTGATTGGGAGCATCGGTTCGACGAGGACGCGCCGCTCTACATGCAAATTTCGCGGGACGGTCTGGTACTCCACCTGTCCGAGCACAGCGGCGACGGAACACCCGGATCGATGGTCTACGTCAGTGCTCGCGGAGTGGTGGAGCTGCATCGGGAGCTGCAAACCCGGGCGTATCGATATCTCAACCCGGGCCTCGGAGTAGGAGCAGCCGGCGGGCCGTGCCTCGACCTCCTCGACCCGTTCGGCAACGGCCTCCGGATCGAGGAAGCCGTAGACCGCGACTGAGCGTGGCGGTCGCGATGAGCCGGTCTATCTTCCGCCCGGAACCGGAACCGGCGGCGGTTCGACGTCCACGTACCCGCCCTCACGGGTGCGGCGCACGATGAGACTCGGCGGCTGCGGCAGCGGGCTGCGCCGCGCCAGTTCCTTGCAAAGCTTGTAGGCGATCAACGCGGCCGCGGCCGGGAGCACGAACACGAGCACGCGCAGCGTGTAGGTGATCGCGTTGACCGAGACGTCGAAGTGGGCGGCGAGCACATCGTTGCCGCCGGCGATGAACAGCACCAGGTAGAAGG
>JBOGVL010000253.1:0-4583 GCA_050692535.1 Actinomycetota bacterium
GCTCGGTGTAGTGGGCCATGCCCTCCTTGCCGAACTCCCGTCCGAGGCCGGAGGCCTTGTAGCCGCCGAACGGGGCCACGAAGTCCATCGTGTACTGGTTCACGCCGTAGGTCCCGGCGCGCACCCGACCGGCGATCTCGAGCCCGGCGTCGGCATCCGCGGTCCACACCGAGCCGGCCAGGCCGTAGTCGCTCTCGTTGGCGATCCGAACCGCGTCGTCGGCGTCGTCGTAAGGGATGACCGCGAGGACGGGGCCGAAGATCTCCTCCTGGGCGATGCGCATCGAGTTGTCGACGTTGGCGAAGACGGTCGGCTTCACGTACCAGCCCTTTTCGTGGCCGGCCGGGGGACCGCCCCCGCCGATGACGACCTTGGCGCCTTCCTCTTCACCCAGGGCGATGTACTTCTCGACCCGCTCCTGCTGGCGTTCGGCAACGAGCGGGCCGACCTCGGTGGTCGCGTCCTGCGGGTCGCCGATGGTGAGCGAGCCGACCATCTCGCCCAGCGCGCCGACGACCTCGTCGTAGCGCTTGCGGCTGGCGAGGATCCGGGTCTGGGCGACGCACGCCTGACCGTTGTTCATCAGCGACGCGAACTTCAGGCCGTTCATCGTCGCCTCGAGGTCGGCGTCGTCGAGCAGGATGGCGGCCGACTTGCCGCCGAGCTCGAGGCTCACCCGCTTGAGCTGCTCACCGCAGATGCCGGCAATTCGCCGCCCCGCGGCGGTCGAGCCCGTGAACGCGATCTTGTCGACGCCGGGGTGCCGCACAAGGTGCTCGCCGACCTCGCGACCGGCGGGCAGCACGCTCACGACGCCCTTCGGGATCCCGGCCTCGTCGAGGATGTCGGCCATCATGAACGCGTCGAGCGGGGTCTCGGGCGCGGGCTTGATCACGATCGTGCAGCCCGAGAGCAATGCCGGGGCCAGCTTCGACATCGTCACGAACTGCGGGACGTTCCACGGCACGATCGCGCCGACGACGCCGACGGGTTCGCGCCGGACGATGACCTCGCCCGCCAGCGAGCCCTGGCGCCGTTCCTCCCACGGGAACTCGTTGGCGATCTGGATGAACGTGTTCAGCATCAGCCACGGTGCGGGCGACTGGGCCAGGTTCGAGAAGCTGATCGGGGATCCCATCTCCTCGGTGATGACGTTGGCCAGGTCGGGGATCTTGGCCGCGTAGGCGTCGGCGAAGCGCTGGACCGCGGCCGAGCGCTCCTCGGGTATGAGGCGGGTCCATTCGCCGTGGTCGAACGCGTCGCGTGCGGTGGCGACGGCCCGGTCGACATCGGACTCGTTGGCCTCCGGCACCTTGGCGATGACCTCTTCGGTGTGGGGCGAGATCACGTCGATGGTGGACTTGCCGGCCGGGTCCACCCACTCGCCGCCGATGTAGAGCTGCTTGAACTCCTGCACGTCAGACCCCCTGGTCTTCGTTTGGATCGCTCATCGTAGACCGACCGGCTCGAGGCGCATCCGGGCGGGGGTCGGGCCGCCGGCCGGTGGCAGCGCCGTCGTCACGACTCCCGGGAACGACTGACGGCTCCCGTCCCTCGGTCCGCGACAATGGCGGGCGGAGGGATGCCGGAGCGGCCGAACGGGATGGTCTTGAAAACCATTGAGGCGCGAGCCTCCGTGGGTTCGAATCCCACTCCCTCCGCGTTTACTCGGACGTGGGTCCGACGATCGCCCGGTTGAGGAAGTTGATTGCGGTCTCGACCAGGTGCTCGTCAGACGTGTCGGGATCGGTGAGATGGAGGTTCGAGATGCCTCCGAACAGGGCTGTGACGATCGTCATGACGTCCTCGGCCGAGAAGCCGGCGTTGATCAGGTTGGCGAACTCGACTTCGATCAACGGCTGGAGAAGCTTGTGCGTCGCCCGCTCCCGCTCCGCCAACTTGCGGCGGGCCTCCTCGTGACGGGCCGCGTAGAGGACGAACTCGAAGTTGAGGAGTTGCCAGTCACGGTCGCCCCACAGCATCTGTGCGGTGATGTCGACCCAGGGCTGGGACGCAGCAGGCCCCCACTCGCCGGAGTCGGCATTGTGTGCCTGCTCGACCAGTGCGAGCTGCTGCTGGATGCGCTCGTCGAGGAGCGCCAGAAAGAGATCTTCCTTGTTCTTGAAGTTGGAATAGACGGCACCTTTGGTGAAGCCGGCGGCGGCCGCGACCTGGTCCATGGTGGCGCCGTGGAAGCCCCGTTCGGCGAACACCCGCCCGGCGGCCTCGAGGAGGTGGTCCCTCGTCTGCTGCCGGCGCCGCTCGGGGGTGAGGGGCTCGACGGCCGCGGTCGAAAAATCGCTTGACGTACTCATCGGTATTTAGCATACTCCAGAGTATGCGAAGTACTCATCAGGATCTGTTGTGGGTCACCCTAGCGGGCACCGACCGCCTGGGAGCGTTGCTGTGGCTGGTCGACCAGCTCGCCTGGGAGGACCGGCTGGCCACCCTCGAAGCGGCGTGACCGGGCCCGCCCCTTCACCCGCGGTCGATCCGTTCGAGCTGCCCGACACGATCCAGTTCGGCGACGCCGACCCGTATCCCGCCCTGGCGGCGGCGCGGCGGCGGGGTCCGGTGCAGCGCGACTTCGTCCTCGACCCCGCCTTCGTGACCGACGTGGGTGGCGAGGACACCTGGGTTTCGGTGCTGGGCTACGACGAGGTGCGCCAGGTGCTCCGCGACCACGCGGCGTACTCCTCGCTGATCCTCGCCGACCTGATGGGACCGATCATCGGCCGCACGATCGTCGCCCTCGACGAGCCCGAGCACGGCACCCACCGGGCCCTGGTGGCGCCCGCTTTCCGTACCAAGCTGCTGGCGCGGTGGGAGCACGAGCTGGTCGGGCGCGTGGTGCACGAGCTCATCGACACCTTTGCGACCGATGGGCGAGTCGATCTCGTTCGCCAGTTCACGTTCGCGTTCCCGGTACGGGTCATCGCTCGCATCCTCGGTCTGCCCGACCGTGATGTCAGACAGTTCCTGCGCTGGTCGATGGAGCTCATCAGCGCGCCGGTGAACTGGGACCGCGCCGTCGCTGCATCCGAGGCGCTGCGCGCCTACTTCGCCGCAGTCGTCGCCGATCGCCGGCGCCACCCGCAGGACGATCTCATCACGGAACTGGTGGAGAGCGAGCTCGACGGGCACCGTCTCGACGACGACGAGGTCTTCGACTTCTTGCGCTTGTTGCTTCCTGCCGGCGTGGAGACGACCTACCGGTCGATGGGCAACCTGCTGTTTGCTCTGCTGACCCACCCCGAGCAACTGGACGACCTGCGTCGCGACCCCGATCTCAATCTCCCCGCGATCGAGGAGGGGCTCCGGTGGGAGTCGCCGATTCTCCTCGTCGCCCGGCGAGCTCGGTGCGACACGACTGTCGGCGGTGTCGACATACCCGCCGGCACGGCGCTCGACGTCTTCGTAGCCTCGGCGAACCGTGACGAGCGCCGTTTCCCCGCCGCCGACCGCTTCGACATCCACCGGTCGCCCGGTCCTCACGTCACCTTCGGGTTCGGTCCGCACGTCTGCCTCGGGATGCACCTCGCCCGCATGGAGTCGCGGGTCGCGCTCGAAGCGGTGCTCGAGCGTCTGCCCGATCTGCGTCTCGATCCCGACGCGCCGCGGCCGCGGATCGTGGGCAGCGTCATGCGGTCGCCCGACGCGTTGCCGGTGTGCTTCTCGCCGAGCTAGGTGTAGATCCCAAAGACGTTTGTCAGGCGGCGACGAGCCGTGTGGCTGGTGCTTGGTGACCGGCGCCGGCGGCATGCTGGCGAGTGCCCGGAGCTCGGTGATGCGGCCGTCGAGGCCGAGCTCGGCCGCCAGCCGTTGCTCCGACTTCGACATCGCGCCCGTCGGCCTGGGCACCTCGATCCACAGCGGCGCGGTGGCGCGGCTCACCCGTCCCACCTGGTTCGGATCGGGCGTGCAGCTTCTCGAGCGCGTCGACCAGCGCCTGGGGATGGCGAGTGAACTGGATCGCGGTCCGGTCCCGTTCGGGGCCGACGCCCCGTAGCGCCCAGACCTGGAGCCGCCGGGCGAACCGCAATGGCAGGAACCCGATGATGGCGCGCAGGTCGCCAGTCTCGAGCGATTCGATCGCGCTACCCGTGAGGGCAACAGTCCAGCTCGACAGCGCGACGTCGAGACTGCGGACACGGCTCACCTCGTAGGCGAGGATCGCTTCGAGCTCGTCGCGCGTCAGGAGCTCGTCGAGGCCGGTGGTGACCCCGATGATCGTGTTGTCCGGGCTGGTGCCGACCCCGAACGAGTTCGGTGCCGGGTCGTCGATCAACGCGAAGCGGGGTGGGGGGATCCCGGCCGCGATGGCGAGCGCCTCGAGCAGGTTCTGGATCTGACGATGCTCGCCGGGCTCGGCCACGTGTGCCCGCGTCTCGCTGAGCACTCGCCGCTCGAGCCGGCGTCGCTGGAGGGGGAGGCGGAACAACGCGAGGATCGTGCCGATCACCGCTGCGATCACATCGATCACACAGATGCCGATCAACACGACGAGGATGGTCGTGGGATCGAACAAGTCGCTGATGTCGCCGGCCTCCCTGAGGATCCACGCAACGATCGCGAGACCGATC
>JBOGVL010000254.1:0-4557 GCA_050692535.1 Actinomycetota bacterium
CCCCGAGGGGATACCCGTAGACGCCGGTCGAGATGGCGGGGAACGCGATCGTGACGGCGCCGAGCTCGTCGGCCACGCGAAGCGACTCGGCGTGACACGAGGCCAGGAGCGCCGACCGGTCCTCCGCGTCCACGTACACGGGACCGACCGTGTGGATCACCCATCGCGCCGGGAGGTCGCCGCCCGTGGTGGCGACGGCCCGGCCGGTCGGCAGGCCGTCCGGGTGCGTCGTCCGGCGGATCTCCCGGCACTCGGCCAGGATCGCCGCGCCTCCCGCCCGATGGATCGCCCCGTCCACGCCGCCGCCTCCCATGAGGGACGAGTTCGCCGCGTTCACGATCGCGTCGACCCCCTGGCGGGTGATGTCGCCCTCGACGAGCCGGATTCGAGGCGCCACGGCGCCATCGTAGACTCCGCCCGGTTCGACCGATCCGCCGCTCCTGGGGTTGAATGGGGGCCGCCATTCGCCGGGCCGATCGCTGAGGAGGACGTGGCCATGGCAGAGATCGTGATGGACGACGTCACCAAGGTGTACGCCGGCGGCGTTGCCGCCGTGAGCGACCTCAACCTGGACATCAAGGATGGCGAGTTCATCGTCCTGGTCGGGCCGTCCGGCTGCGGCAAGACCACGGCGCTGCGAATGGTGGCCGGCTTGGAGAGCATCAGCGGCGGGACGATCAAGATCGACGATCGGGTCGTGAACACCGTCCCGCCGAAGGAACGCGACATCGCGATGGTGTTCCAGAACTACGCCCTGTATCCGCACATGACCGTCTACGACAACATGGCCTTCGGGCTCAAGCTCCGGAAGCTCCCCAAGCAGGAGATCGACCGGCGCGTTCGCGAGGCCGCGGCGATCCTCGGCCTCGAGGAGTTCCTCCAGCGCAAGCCGAAGGCGCTGTCGGGGGGCCAGCGGCAGCGCGTCGCCATGGGCCGCGCGATCGTCCGCGAGCCCAAGGCGTTCCTGATGGACGAGCCGCTGTCGAACCTGGATGCCAAGCTCCGCGTGCAGATGCGGTCGGAGATCGCGCGGATCCAGCACGAGCTGCGGGTCACCACGCTCTACGTCACGCACGACCAGGTCGAGGCGATGACGATGGGCGACCGCGTGGCGGTCATCCGCAAGGGCGTGCTCCAGCAGGTGGACACCCCGCAGTTCCTCTACGACCACCCGAACAACCTGTTCGTTGCCGGCTTCATCGGGTCGCCGGCCATGAACATGGTGGAGGCGAGCCTCGCCCGCGCCGACGGGTCGGTCGCCGCCGAGTTCGGGGGGTTCCGGCTCGCCATCCCCGAGGCGGTGGTGGCCGAGCGCCCCGACCTCAAGAGCTTCGAGGGCAAGCAGGTGATCCTCGGGGTCCGCCCCGAGGACATGGAGGACGCCTCCCTGGTCTCCGAGGCCCCCGCGGACCGACGGATCCGCTCGACCGTGATGCTGCGCGAGGCGCTCGGCGCCGACGTGGTCGCGCACTTCAAGATCCAGGCGCCGATCGTGATGACCGAGGACGTCAAGGAGCTCGCGCACGACGTCGGGCAGGAGGCGCTGGAGGCGGTCCAGCAGGACGCCCTCGCGGGCGAGTCGACGTTCCTCGCGCGGCTGAATCCACGGACGGGCGCGCGGGAGGGCGAGCAGCTCGAGCTCGTCGTCGACGTGAATCGCCTGCACTTCTTCGACCCGGCGACGGGGCTCGGCATCTACGGCGGGAACTAGCCTGCCGTCCTCGACGTCCGTCTCGTTCCCGACCGGGTTCCTATGGGGCGCGGCGACCGCCGCGTACCAGGTGGAGGGGGCCGTGCACGAGGGTGGGCGAGGCCCGTCCATTTGGGACACGTTCAGCCACACGCCGGGGCGGGTCGCGGGAGGCGACACCGGCGACGTCGCCTGTGACCAGTTCCACCGGTACGAGGACGACGCGGCGCTCATGGCCGATCTCGGCATCGGCGCCTATCGCTTCTCGGTGTCGTGGCCGCGGATACAACCGGAGGGCCGCGGGGCAGCGAACCGGGCCGGGCTCGACTACTACCGCCGCCTGGTCGACTCGCTCAACCGACACGGCATCCTCCCGATGCTCACGCTGTACCACTGGGACCTGCCACAGGCGCTCGAGGATCGCGGGGGTTGGACGAGCCGCGACACGGCCTCGCGGTTCGCCGACTACGCGGATCTCGTGGCAGGCGCGCTCGTGGGGGAGGTCTCTCACTGGATCACCATCAACGAGCCGTGGGTGGCGGCCTGGCTCGGGTACGGCGCGGGCGTCCACGCGCCCGGCCGGACCGACGACATCGCGGCCCTGGCGGCCACGCATCACCTCCTGCTCGCGCACGGCCTCGCGCTCGAGGCGCTCGGCCGCGCCGGCGAGGTCGGGATCACGCTGAACCTCCAGCCCGCACGCCCGGCCTCCGACGACGAGGAGGACGTCCGGGCGGCACGCCGGGTTGACCTCCACACGAACGCGCTCTTCCTGGACCCGCTCTACGGACGTGGCTACCCGAAGGAGCTCGTCGAGCACTACGCCGAGCTGAGCGACATGGCGTTCGTCCGCGACGGCGATCTCGAGACGATCGCGCGTCCGACCGACTTCCTCGGTGTGAACTACTACCGGCCGTACACGGTAAGCGCTGACGCTCGTCCGGGATTCCGCGCCATCGAGATGCCGGGGTCGCTCGGCGCGTGGAACCTCGTCCCGGACGACGTCGAGGTCACCACGATGGGATGGCCGATCGAGCCGGACGGACTGACCGAGTTGCTGGTCCGCCTTCACCGCGACTACGCGCCCTCACGCATGATCATCACGGAGAACGGGGCGTCGTTCGACGACGACCTCGGCTCCAACGGCGGCGTCCACGATCGGCGGCGGGTCTCGTACCTCCACGACCATCTGGTGGCGGCTCACGCCGCGATCGAGCAGGGGGTCCCGCTGTCCGGCTACTTCGTCTGGTCGCTTCTCGACAACTTCGAGTGGGCCGAGGGGTACGCGAAGCGGTTCGGCATCGTCCACGTCGACTACGAGACCCTGCGGCGGACCCCGAAGGACAGCGCCCGGTGGTACGGCGAGGTGGCCGGACGGGGCGCGGTGCAGCCGCCGTGACGCGATGGCGGACAATCCGGGCTCCCGGCAGTCCGGTGGGGCCGAGTTGCACGTAACAGGGACGTATGGGTCAAATGAAGGGCTGGGGGCGAAAGGAGGAAACGGCATGCGGCGACTGAGGTTGGTCGTTTTGCCGGTGATCCTGCTGTTGGTCGCGGCGGCGTGCAGCGACGACGGGGGGGACGGCGGCGGCGGAGGCGACGGCGGAGGCGAGGACACGGGCACCGTCAACGTGCTCAACGCGATGGAGCCCAACGAGGCCGAGGCGATCCAGCCGATCGTCGAGGCTGGCCTCGGCGACGTGGCGTATGAGGTCGAGATCGAAGCCTCGCCGGACTTCGAGGAGCAGTTCCAGATCCGGACGGAGGGCGGGACGCTCGACATCGCCCTACTGCCGCAGCCCGGGACCGTCGCCGCGCAGGCCGCGGCGGGCAACCTCGTGTCCCTGGAGGACCTCGGGTTCGACATCGCCGAGCTCGAGGCCATGTTCGGCGAGTATCTGGTCTCGCTCGGCGAGTTCGAGGGCGAGCACTACGGCATGCCGACGAACATCAACCTGAAGAGCATGGTCTGGTACCCGAAGGACGATTTCGACGCCGCCGGGTACACGGTCCCCACAACCTGGGACGAACTGCTCGCGCTGTCGGACCAGATCGCTGCCGCCGGCGGAACGCCGTGGTGCGTCGGGTTCGAGTCCGGAGGGGCAACCGGGTGGCCCGCGACGGACTGGATGGAAGACATCATGCTCAGGACGGCGGGGGTCGACGTGTACGACCAGTGGGTCAACCACGAGATCCCATTCAACGACCCGGCGGTCGTGACCGCCGCCGAGACCTTCGGCGAGATCATGTTCCAGGAGGGCTACGTCCTCGGCGGTGCCGCGGACACCCCGTCGATCTCATTCGGGGCCGCGCCGCTGCCGATGTTCGATGACCCGCCCGGGTGCTGGCTCCACCGGCAGGCGAACTTCATCATCGCCGCTGCGCCCTTCCCCGAGGACGCGGAGTCGGGAGTGGACTACGACTGGTTCCCGCTGCCTCCGATCGACCAGGAGGGCACGCTGTTCGCGGGTGAGCTCGCGGTCGTCGGCAGCGCGGGGAATCGTCCCGAGGTGGTGGACTTCCTCACCAAGTTCGCCGGCGAGGAGATCCAGTGCGCCCTGGGCGGCGAGGCCCTCTCGTCGCGGATCTCGCCGAACATCAACGTCGGCGAGGAGTGCTACGTCAACGAGATCCTCGGTGGCTCGGCGGCCGTCCTCACGGACGCCCTCGCCAACGACACCGGTCGGTTCGACGCGTCCGACCTGATGCCGGGTGAGGTGGGAGCCGGAAGCTTCTGGACCGGAATGGTGCAATACATGCAGGACGGTCCCGAGTCGCTCCAAGCCGTGCTGGACGAGATCGAGGCGAGCTGGCCGGCCTGATCGAGCAGAACGGGATCGGACCGACGAGCCGATGATCGGAGGGAG
>JBOGVL010000255.1:0-4540 GCA_050692535.1 Actinomycetota bacterium
GCCCTGAGCCGCTCGACCGGGATCGGCGTCCACCGCCGCTTCGCGATCGGACCCCGACCCCACGTGCCGCAGCGTGATCACGGCGAAGACGGCGACCGCGGTCGCCACGACGGCCGCGATGGCGGACGTGAGCCGCATCCCCTGGACGAAGGCGTCGCGGGCGCTCTCCACCAGCGCCGCACCGACTCGGTCGGGCAGCTGTTCGGCGACCCCGACGGCCGCGCCGAGGGTGTCCCGCGCGACACCGGCCGCGGCGGCCGGAACCGACGACGGAAGCGCGTCCGCCAGCGCGCTCCGGTAGACGGCGGTCCCGATGCTGCCGAGGACCGCGATGCCGAGCGCCCCGCCGAGCTCGGCGCCCGTCTCCGAGATCCCCGAGGCCGCCCCGGCACGCTCGGGAGGCGCAGACCCGACGATCATGTCCGTCGTCGCCGTGAACACGGGGGCGAGCCCGAGCGAGATCACGACGGAGGCGACGACGAGGGAGGTGAGGTCGGCGGACCCGTCGACCCGGGCGAGCATCGCCAGGCCGACGGTCCCCATCGCCAGGCCGGCGCCGATCACGTAGGCCGGGCGAACCACGTGAAGGATGCGAGGGCCGACGATCGACCCCACGATGAACCCGCACGCGGACGGCAGCGACCACAGACCCGCCTCGAGCGGCGAGAGCCCGAGCACCAGTTGCAGGTACTGGGCGACGAACAGGAAGTAGCCGAACGCGATGAAGATGCCGACCACGTTGGTCACCAGGGACGCGCTGAACGCCGGGATCCGGAAGAGGTGCAGGTCGATCATCGGGTCGGTGAGGGTGAGCTGGCGGCGCACGAATACGAGGCCGATCCCCAGCCCCGACAGCATGGCGGAGGCGGCGAGCCACCCGAACCCGTCCTGGGCGATCTCCTTCAAGCCGAAGATCACCGCGAGGATCGCGACGAGCGACAGGGCGGCGCTGGCGAGGTCCAGACGGCCCGCGGAGAGGTCGCGGTACTCGGGAAGCAGCCTCGGCCCCAGCACGAGCAACACGGCCATCACCGGCACGGCGAGCAGGAAGACCGAGCCCCACCAGAAGTGCTCGAGCAGCACGCCGCCCAGCACCGGCCCGACCGCGCCGCCGGCCGAGAAGCCGGCGATCCACACCCCGATGGCGACCGAGCGCTGTCGGGGATCGAGGAACATGCTGAAGATCAGCGACAGCGTCGCCGGCGCCAGCGTCGCCCCCGCGATCCCCTGCAGCGCGCGGCTCGCGATCAGCATCTCGGCGCTGGTGGAGAAGGCGGCGAGCACCGACACGACGCCGAAGGCGGCCGCGCCGATCATCAGCAGCCGGCGGCGGCCGATCCGATCGCCCAGCGTGCCCATCGTGATCAGGCAGCCGGCGACCATGAACCCGTAGATGTCCACGATCCAGAGCAGCTGGGCGCTCGTCGGCTGGAGATCGGCGCTCAGCGACGGCACGGCGAGATGGAGCACCGTCAGGTCCATGGCGTAGAGCAGACAGGCGAGGGTGAGCACGGCGAGCCCGACCCACTCCCGCCGGCCGGCCTGAGGTCCGGCGACGGTCTCGTTCTGGAGCGACATGTTCGACCTCCTGGTTCCCCAGTCTCTCGAATCGGACCGGAGCGGACGCCCGGACTCATCGCTCCACCGGCGATGAGTTTCCACGTCGAGCGGGTGTCGTAGGCTGGGGGAACCTGTTGGGGGCGAGAGAGGAGCATTCCCTGGAGACGGCGAGGAGCGGCGGGGCCTCTCCATCGAGCGCGACCGAAGGCCTGGAGGTCCGCCTGGAGCAGCACCGGGCGGAGCTGACCGCCCATGCCTACCGGATGCTGGGCTCGGCGTTCGAGGCGGAGGACGCCGTGCAGGAGACGCTGGTCCGGGCCTGGCGGAGCTTCGACCGGTTCGAAGGACGCTCGTCCCTGCGTTCGTGGCTGTACCGCATCGCGACCAACGTGTGCCTCGACATGCTGGGGGGCAAGGAGCGCCGCGCCCGGCCGATGGATCTCGGTGCCGCCAGGACGGCCGACACCCCACTCGGCGAGGCCCTGCCGGAGGCCACGTGGATCTTGCCGGTCCCCGACGGCCGCGTCCTGCCCGCGGACGCCGACCCCGCCGAGGTCGCCGAGTCACGCGAGTCGATCCGGCTCGCCTTCATCGCGGCGCTGCAGCACCTCCCGCCCAAACAGCGAGCGGTGCTGCTCTTGCGCGAGGTCCTGAGATGGAAGGCGTCGGAGGTCGCCGACTTGCTCGACACCTCCGTCGCGTCGGTGAACAGCGCGCTCCAGCGGGCGCGGGCGACGCTCGAGGCGATGGACGTCTCCGCCGAGGAGACGCCCCGGCCAACGGACGAGGAGCAGCGGGCGCTCGTGACCCGCTACGTCGACGCGTTCGAGCGATACGACATGGACTCCCTCACGTCCCTGCTGCGCGAGGACGCCACGTGGTCGATGCCGCCCTACGAGCTCTGGCTGCACACGCACGACGACATCCGCGCGTGGTGCTTGGGGCCGGGGATCGGCTGTCGCGGGTCGCGGCTGCTACCGACCGGGGCGAACGGGTCGCCGGCGTTCGGCCAGTACAAGCCCGGCGTCGACGGCGGGCTCGAGCCCTGGTCGCTCCAGGTCCTCGAGATCTCACGCGGTCGGATCGCCGGGATCAGCTTCTTCCTCGACACCCGAACCCTGTTCCCGCTCTTCGGCCTGCCCCCGCGGCTCGACGCCTGAGTCCGGGCCGCACGGCAGGACCTCGCCCAGCCCCATCATCGCGAGCAGGTCCCGGAGCTCGCCGCACGCGTCCCGGAGTAGGACTCGGCGCCCGAGCCGACGGGCGGTGAGCTGCAGCCGAGCCAGCGCGTCGACCGCCGCCGCGTCGGGGTCGGCGAGCGCCCCCACATCGCAGACGACGAGCTCCGCATCGCTGCTCTCCAGCAGCGATCGGGCGCGCTCGCAGAGTCCCGCGACGTCGGCCGGAGCGATCTGGCCGCCGAGGACGAGGACCGTCGTGCCAGGTTCGGCGGGCGGTCGCGGCTCGCCCCCCGGGCTCGCCCACGACCCCTCGGACCCGGCCAATCGCACGTCTCCTTCCGCGGTGGTTCTCCATCAGAGGAGACGGGTCGGTGCAGCGAAACTCATCGCGCGTCCGGCCGGGGAGAGTTCCGAGGCCCGAGCGTCAGCTTGGGAAGCGCCTGCGAACGGGCCGCCCGTTGACATATTCGGTCAGCATCGCACCCTCCACCGCAAGCTCGAAGAGCACGTAGTCCGTTGCCGGTGAGTACGTGGAGTGGCGCTCGGCCACCGCTCGCAGACCAGGGTCGCCGACGAAAGCACCGATGCCTCGCACGAGAAACTCGCCGTCCTTGCCGCTTGGATCACCGACGGCCGAGTGCAACCCGTAACGACTTCCCCGCCTGAGGTCGGCTCCCTTCGGCGACGTCGGCTCCATGAACACGAACAGATGGCCGCCCCCCACGATCGGCGTGACCGGATGCACTCTCGGCGCTCCGTCCGATGAGACGGTCGCCAGGTAAGCAACGAGGCCGTGGAGGCGAGGGGCGCCGGCCGCCGCCAACTGAGGATCGGCCAGCTCGAGGTCCCGCCAGGTCATGCGGCACCGAGCCGATCGCCCAGGGCCCGCACGACGAGATCGGCGACCAAGGGGTGAAACAACTCCAGCCGCTCCAACTCGGTCGGGTCGCTGATCCAGCGATGCGAGCGCGTGCCGGCCACCCCCGGCGTGTCGGTGGTGCACAGGAAGAAGATGCCGAACTGTGGTCGCTCGTCCACCTCGCCCGGGCCGAAGTTCTGGATCAGCATGACCGGCCCGACGGTCAGATCCTCGATACCCGTCTCCGACTGCACTGCGCGACGCAGGCTCTCGTCCCATGCTTGCCCGGCCCGGACCGTGCTGTCGGGGAAGTGCCATCGACGATCGGCGGAGTGCAGCAGCAGCACGCCGAAGTCGCGGTGCCTGATGATCGCCACCTCGGTGACCTCGTGCAGGGTGTCGTCCCGATCGTTCGGCATGCAGCGCTCCCGGTGTCTCCCGTGGCCGCTGCGGGTTCGGGTCTGCCCCCTGTCACAACGGCCGGATCTCGTCCGTCACTACCATGACGGTACGTGACGCGGGAAGGTGACCGGTGGACGAGCAGGACTGGCTGGCGGATCGGTTCGAGTCGAGTCGGACGCATCTGCGAGCCGTGGCGTACCGGATGCTCGGGTCCCCGAGCGAGGCGGACGACGCCGTCCAGGAGGCCTGGCTCCGACTGAGTCGTTCCGACACGAGCGACGTCGAGAACCTTGGCGGATGGCTGACGACCGTCGTCGCGCGAGTTTGCCTGGACATGCTGCGCTCGCGAAGCTCGCGGCGCGAGGAGCCGTTGGCCGCGCCCGTGTCCGATCCGATCGCGAGCCATGAGGACGGGAGCGACCCCGAGCAGGAAGCGCTGCTGGCCGACTCGGTCGGCCCCGCGCTCCTCGTCGTCCTCGAGACGCTGACCCCGGCCGAGCGACTCGCGTTCGTCCTGCACGATCTGTTCGACGTGCCC
>JBOGVL010000256.1:0-4523 GCA_050692535.1 Actinomycetota bacterium
GTCGACTTCCCGACGGAACGCGCGAGCTCCGGGAGCTTCTTCGCGCCGAAGAGGAGCACGAGGACCACGAGCACGACGATCCACTCCGGACCGGGGCTAAAGGCGACCATCTCTCACCTTCCTGGGGTGTCGGGCCTGAGCGTGCGTTCCACAAGTGTAGGCCCTCGGGGCGAGCTCGACCGGGATCGTTCGTTGCCGGGGGCCCGACCCCGGGCTATCCTCCCCTCGACTTCCCCTTTAAGTCCGGTCCCGTGAGGCCGGGAAGGGAGCGCCCGATGCAGCACCAGCACGACCCCGACGCCCTGTCGCGAGCGCGGCGGGGCGTTCTCGTCCCCGCTCGCCGCTCCGAGGCCGTGACGTGAGCGCGCGCCTGATGGAGGAGGCGGAGATCCGTCGGGCCGTCACGCGGATCGCGCACGAGATCCTCGAACGCAACCGGGGCGCCGCGGACGTCGCGCTGATCGGCATCGCCGCCCGCGGCGACGATCTCGCCCGGCGCCTGGCGTCGGAGATCGAGCGGATCGAGGGCGCGCGCGTGCCCGTCGGCTCCCTCGACATCACCTTCTACCGCGACGACATCGGGATGCGCGCGGACGCGCCCGAGGTCCACGAGACGCGCATCGACTTCGACATCACCGGGCGAACCGTCGTGCTCGTCGACGACGTCCTGTTCACGGGTCGCACGATCCGCGCCGCGATGGACGCCCTGGTCGACTTCGGCCGCCCGACGGCGATCCGGCTCGCGGTGCTCGTCGACCGTGGACATCGGGAGCTGCCGATCCGGGCCGACTTCGTCGGCAAGAACGTGCCGACGCGCAAGGACGAGCAGGTGCGCGTCGCGCTCCGCGAGGTGGACGGCGAGGACGCGGTGGAGGTCGAGGAGCCGGCCGCGGTCTCCGGATGGAGCGAGGGATGAACCGGCACCTGCTGTCGATCCACGACGTGACGGCCGAGGACGTCGTCCGGATCCTCGACACCGCGGAGTCGTTCCGGGAGGTGGGGTCGCGCGTGATCAAGAAGGTCCCCGCGCTCCGGGGCCGGACCGTCGTGAACCTCTTCTACGAGAACTCCACGCGGACGCGGATCAGCTTCGAGCTCGCGGCCAAGCGCCTGTCCGCCGACGTGATTAACTTCTCGACGAGCGGCTCGAGCGTGACCAAAGGGGAGAGCCTGAAGGACACGGCCCTCACGCTCCAGGCGATGGGCGCCGACGCGATCGTGATCCGCCACTCGTCGAGCGGTTCGCCGCTCACGCTCACCAAGTGGGTCCGGGGGAGCGTGCTGAACGCCGGCGACGGGACGCACGAACACCCGACGCAGGCCCTCCTGGATCTCTACACCATGCGCGAACGGCTCGGGCGGGTTGAGGGCCTGCGCGCCGCGATCGTCGGGGACGTCCTGCACTCCCGGGTCGCGCGGTCGCTTTCGTTCGCGCTCGTCAAGATGGGCGCCGAGGTCACGCTGGTCGGCCCGCCGACGCTGATCCCGCCCGACGCGCCGTCGTGGGGGGTGCAGGTCTCCTACGACATCGAGGCCGTCCTGCCCAAGCTCGACGTCTGCTACATGCTCCGCGTCCAGCGGGAGCGTCAGCGCCAGCAGTACTTCCCGAGCGTTCGCGAGTACGCCCGCCTGTTCGGCCTCACCGGCGCCCGGGTCGGGATGCTCCCCGAGGGCTGCCTCATCATGCATCCCGGGCCGATGAACCGCGGCGTCGAGATCGACAGCGACGTGGCCGACCTGCCGCAGTCGGTGATCGAGGAGCAGGTGACCAACGGCATCGCGATCCGCATGGCCCTCCTGTATCTGCTCCTCGGCGGGAGCGGGGGGGAGGCGGGTGAGGCCGCGTGAGGATCCGGATCACCGGCGCGCGGATCGTCGACCCGTCCCGCGAACGCGACGAGGTCGCGGACGTGCTGATCGAGGACGGGCGGATCGCCGCGCCCGACGCGTCCGCCGCGGGTGCGACCGAGCTCGACGGCGACGGGCTCGTCCTCGCCCCGGGGTTCGTCGACCTCCACACGCACCTCCGCGAGCCCGGTCGCGAGGACCGCGAGACCGTCGAGACCGGGTGCCGGGCCGCCGCGATCGGCGGGTTCACGGCGGTCGCGCCGATGGCGAACACCGAGCCGGTGGCGGACCACGCCGGCGTGATCCACGAGGTCCGCGACCTCGGCGCCCGTGCGGGCCTGTGCGACGTGTTCCCGGTCGGCGCCATCACCCGCGGGCTCGAGGGCGAGGCGATGGCCGAGCTCGGCGAGATGGTCGACGCCGGGGTGCGGCTGTTCAGCGACGACGGCCGTTGCGTCCCCACGGCGCGCACGCTCCGCAACGCCATGACCTACGCGAGGGCGTTCGAGGGTGTCGTGATCGCGGAGCACTGCGAGGACGCGTCGCTCGCCGAGGGTGGGCAGATGCACGAGGGGTACCACTCGTACTCGCTGGGGCTGGCGGGCCAGCCCCGCGAGGCCGAGGAGGTGATCGTCGCCCGTGACCTCGCCGTGGCGAGGCTCACCGGCGGACGGCTGCATCTGTGCCACCTGTCCTCGGCCGGCTCGATCGACGCGGTCCGCCGCGCCAAGGCCGGCGGCCTTCGCGTGAGCGCGGAGGTCACCCCGCACCACCTGGTCTTCAGCGACGAGGACCTCCTCACCTACGACACCAACTTCAAGGTGAACCCGCCGCTACGCGGCCCCGATGATCGCGATGCGCTCCGCGCGGGGCTCGCGGACGGGACGATCGACGCGGTGGCCACCGACCACGCTCCGCACGCGGTGGAGGACAAGGAGGCCGAGTTCGATCAGGCGCCCCCCGGCACGATCGGGCTCGAGACCGCGCTCGCCGCCGTCCTCACGCACCTCGTCGAGCCCGGGCTGGTGCCGCTCGCCCGCGCGATCGACGCGTTGTCGACGCGGCCGGCGGGCATCCTGGGGGCCGCCGAGCACGGCGGGCCCGTCGAGCCGGGCCGCCCTGCCAACCTGGTCCTCTTCGACCCGACGGCCGCGTGGGTCGTCGAGCCGCCGTTCGCCTCCCGGAGCCGGAACTCGGCCTTCCGCGGTCGCACGCTCCGCGGACGGGTCGTTCACACGATCTACCGGGGCGAGCTCGTCGTCGCCGACGGCAAGGCGCAGCGGTGAGGACGGGTCCGCAGGCCGTCCTCGCGCTCGAGGACGGCACCTTCTTCCGAGGCCGCGCGTTCGGCGTGACCGGCGAAGCGTTCGGCGAGGCGGTCTTCACCACCGGCATGACGGGCTACCAGGAGGTCCTCACCGACCCCTCCTACGCCGGGCAGGTCGTCGCGATGACGGCTCCGCATCAGGGGAACTACGGGACGAACGGCGACGATCCCGAGTCCGGACGCGTCCAGGTCGCCGGGTTCGTGGTGCGGGAGGCCTCGCGGCGCGCCTCGAGCTGGCGGGCGACCCGAACGCTGCACGACGAGCTCGCGGATGCCGGGGTCGTCGGGCTCGAGGAGATCGACACGCGACGGCTCACGCTCCGCTTGCGGGAGCGCGGCGCGATGCGATGCGGGATCTCGACCGAGGATCTCGACGTCGGCTCGCTGGTCGAGCGGGTGCGCGCGACCGGCGGCATGGAGGGCGCCGACCTGGCGAAGGACGTCTCCGCCCCGGCGCCCTATGACGCGAGCGACGTCGTCGGGCCCGCGTCGGAGGATCACGGCCGCGTCTTCCGCGTGGCCGCCTACGACTTCGGCCTGAAGCGCACGATCCTGCGGAGGCTCGCAGCGGCGGGGATCGAGGCGACGGTGGTCCCGGCCCAGACCCCGGCGATCGAGGTCCGCGGCTACGACGGCGTGTTCCTGTCGAACGGACCGGGCGATCCGGCGGCCACGCGGTACGGGATCGCGGTCTCCCGGGACCTCCTCGGCTCCCTGCCGGTGTTCGGGATCTGCCTCGGGCACCAGCTGCTCGCGCACGCGCTCGGTGGTCGCACCTACAAGATGCGGTTCGGTCACCGCGGGTCGAACCAACCCGTGAAGGACCGCCGAACGGGACGCGTCGAGGTCACGAGTCACAACCACGGGTTTGCGGTCGATCCCGCCGCCTGGCCCTCGGACGGCGACGTCGTCGCGACCGCGTTCGGCCGCGCGGACCTGACGCACTGGAACCTCAACGACGGAACGCTGGAGGGCTTCCGGTGCCTGGACGTCCCGGCGCTGTCGGTGCAGTACCACCCGGAGGCGTCGCCGGGACCTCACGACTCCCGGCACCTGTTCGCCGAGTTCCGCGCGCTCATGGAGGCGTCCTAGTGCCGCGGCGCGCCGACATCGAGCGGCTCCTGATCGTGGGTTCGGGACCGATCGTGATCGGCCAGGCGTGCGAGTTCGACTACTCGGGGACGCAGGCCTGCCGGGTCCTGCGGGCCGCCGGCTTCCACGTCTCCCTAGTGAACTCGAACCCGGCGACGATCATGACCGACCCCGAGTTCGCCGACCGGACCTACATCGAGCCGCTCACGGTCGAGTATCTCGAGGCGATCATCGCCCGCGAGCAGCCCGACGCGGT
>JBOGVL010000257.1:0-4507 GCA_050692535.1 Actinomycetota bacterium
GTGGGAGCGCTGGGACCGGGTCGGCTCGATGGACGATCCGACCGGCTACCTGTTCCGCACCGCGATGAACCGGTTCCGGAGTCGCGCGCGCCGAGCGACGTGGGCGGCCCGGCGGGTCCTCGGCGCGGCCGAGGGCGGGGACGCGTTCGCCCTGGCCGAGGATCGCGACGCGCTCGCCCGGGCGCTCGCGGCGCTGCCCGAGCGACAGCGCGCGGCGATCGTGCTCACCGAGCTGCTCGGGTACGGCTCCGAGGAGGCCGGCCGGATCCTCGGCGTGAAGGACGTCACCGTGCGTTCGCTCGCCTCGCAGGCGCGCTCGGCGCTCCGGACCCACTTGGAGGACCGCGATGAGTGACCTTCGATCCCGCCTCGAGCGCCTCGGCGATCAGCTCACGCCCCCGCCCGACGCGTTCGAGCGCCTGGAGCGCACCCGCCGCCGGCGCGAGCGCAACCGCCGGATCACCGCCGGTGCCGTGGCGCTCCTCGTCGCCCTCGGAGGATCGGTCGCCGCCTTCACCGCGTTCCGGGGATCCGACGAACCGGGCATCGGGGAGGTCGGGCCGGAGGCCTTCGCCGGCATCTGGCCGGAGTCGACCTACGAGGACGCGCTCGCCGTCCAGGAGACGCTGGATGCGGGCGACCCGAGCTTGCGGTGGAGACTCGACGCCGGAGAAACCGCCCTCGCGTTCGCACGGGACGCGATGGGGTGGTCGGACGTGTCGCTGGACCACACGCTCGCGGACACGGCGACGGCATCCACCATCGGTGTCCGAACCGCGCTCCCCTCCTGCCCGAACCCCGCCGGGACCAACTGTGCGCGCGAGGCCACCATCGAGCTCCGACGGCTCGACGGTTCGGACACCGGGATCTGGGGCGTCGTCTCCGTCTCCAACCCGGGGATCCCCGTGGCCCAGCTCGGCCGCCCGTCCGGAACCGGAGACGCGGTGACCTCTGGGTCCTTCGTGCCCGAGCGCTTCCCGCTGACCATCTCCTTCGATCTCCCGGAGGGGACGAACGTCTACGTGGCATTCGTCGGTCTGGGCCGGTGCGCGGGGTGGGAGAGCGACTCCGTGACACCCGCGAGTGACCTCCAGTCGATCGAGACACCCCGCCTTCCGGTTGAAGGTCGTGACGGATGCGACGTGGTGCTCCTCGTTCTTCACAACAGCCCATCGGATCACGGGATCCAGGAGCTCGGACGGCAGCTCCTCGAGTTCGGCTATCGGACGGACCTGTACGGCCTGCTCGCCGTGCGGTTCCATCTGGGTCTCGAGCCCACCGAGGGGTTGGCGCCGGACGTCGCGGTCGTGCGGTGCGACGGGACGGAGATCGTGGTGGACACCCCCGTCGTCCGGGCGCAGGCGGACGGCGTGCACTTCACGGTCGTCGCCACGGGCGAGACCGCGTTCTCGATCACCGAGGACACAGGCCAGGCCGGTTCTCACCCGGATGATCCCGTCGGCACCGGGCAGGGTCTGGACACGGAGCCCGGCGACAACGTGATCCTGTCGACCGTCCCGCCCGGCCGATATCTGGTCGCGTGCAGCCCGCGTTCGGACCCGGGTCTCGCAGGCGGAGCCACGGGCACGGCCTCGATCGAAGTCGTCGATCCCGCGGGCTACCACGTCCCCTCCGAGCCCGAGTGTCCGGGCGGCGAGGCCTGGGGCCAGTCGCCCGCGTACGAGGCGGGAGCGCGCGGCGACGTCGGTGATCCCGTCGACGTCGCTCGCGGACGGCTCATCGGTCTCGAGGCGAATGACGTCGTCGAGCGCGCCGGGTATCCCGACAGCGCGACGGAACCGGTGATCCGGATCGTCCGGAACGGCCGAGTCGTCGCCACGCTGACGCTCTTCGACGACGGCCGCGGCGGCTGGCTCCTGAGCTCGCTCGAGGGCTGCGGCGACGTCCAGTTCGGCTGGGGCCCGGCGCCCGAGGAGCCGGACGACAACGCCGTGATCGACTGCGAGTCCGGCAACGTCGTCGTGCTCGGTCAGGTTCCGCTCCAGTTCACGCTGGTGGTGGAGGGCTTCGACTTCGATCTCGACTGTGTCCGGGTGCCGGCCGGGGAGCCGTTCACGATCTCGCTCGACAACCGGGATGTCGGCGGAACCCACAGCGTCTCGGTCTATCCGGAGGGGTCGGACGAGGCGGCGTTCTCGGGGGATGTCTGCCTGGGTCCCGGCACCTTCATGTACCACGTCCCAGCCCTCGAGGCCGGGTCGTACCGGATCGTCGACCTCCACTCGCCGCAGACGACGTTCGTTTCGCTCCTCGTGGAGTGAGCTATCAAGGGGCGCTGCTAAGGTGGGAGCGAGGGTTTCGGGGCGCTGATCCGGCCCCGGCGGGCAGGTGTCCGGCCCGGCCTACCCTCCCTTCCACGCGGGCGTGCCCGCGGGGCCGGGCCGGACCCTACTCCTCGAGTCCGAGCAGGGCGCCGAGCTGGCGGGCGTTGTTCACGGCGAAATCGCGGTAGCAGTTGTTCATCAGGACGTGTGTCTCGCGAACCTCTCCGGAGAGCTCCTGGATCCTCGGGACCCACTCCTGCAGCTCCTTCTCCGAGTACTCGTAGCGGAACCGCTCCGACGCGCTGACGTTCTTCTTCGACCACGCCTTGGTGTCACGACCGTGGAAGCGCACCATCGCGATGTCCTCCGCCGTCGCGGCGGCGACCGGCGGCAGCGACGAGTCGAACCCCTGCGGCATGTCCACCGCGACGAACGGGAGGTCGTGCTCCTCCAGGAACGAGAGTGTCTCTTCGACGTTCCGCTCCGCCATCCACGTCTTGTGGCGGAACTCGACGGCGATGCGGAAGTCCTTCAGCCGTTCCGCGCACTCGATGATGTAGTCCTTGTTCTTTCGCCCGATCACGAACCACTGCGGGAACTGGAACAGAACCGCGCCGAGCTTGCCGGCCGAGTGCAGCGGCATCAACGCGTCGTGGAACCGCTGCCAGACCTCATCGACGACCGACTCTGGGAGCTTCTCCCGATACAGGTTCTTCTTGTCCTCCAGGTCGTCGGGGATGTCGGTCTGGAGGTCCTTGTAGATCGACTCGCGCTTGGTGGGATGGTTGGTCAGGAGCGAGTAGGCCTTGATGTTGAACGTGAAGTCCTTGGGCGTCCGATCGATCCACAGCACCGCGTTCTTCTCGCTCGGCGGGAAGTAGTAGGTCGAGTCGACCTCGACGATCGGGAACTGCTCGGCGTAGAAGCGCAGCCGCGCCTCGGCCGACTTGGCCTCGGGCGGGTAGAAGTGCCCGTCCTTCACGAGGGTCGGATCGGTCCAGCTTGAGGTGCCGATGAGGATGTTCCCGGCGGACGATGTTGAGCCCATGGTTACAGTGTCCCATCACTGGGGTACCCACCTCTTCCCCTGGGGGCATGCACCTCTTCCGCGTCCTCCCAACCCGCCGGAGTCCCGAGAGCAAGGAGGATCAGCAGATGGGCAAGCTCATCGTCATGAATCAGATCACCGTCAACGGCGCCTTCGAGGCGCCTTCGCCCGACCATTGGCTGGTGCTCGACGAGGACAGCAGCGAGGCATCCCTCGAACAGCTCATCCTCGCGAAGGCGATGGTCCTCGGACGCAAGACGTACGAGGGCCTCGCGGCCGTGTGGCCGCAGCTGGCCGACGATCCGGCAATGGCTCGCTTCGCCGAGCGACTGAACCCGATGCCGAAGTACGTCGCGTCGCGATCCCTGACCGAGCCGCTCGAATGGAATGCCAGCCTGATCAAGGGAGACCTCGAGAAGGCCGTCCCCGCCCTGAAGGAAGCGCATCCCGGGAACCTGATCGTATCCGGCTGCGGCGAGCTCGCGCACACGCTGACCCGCCAGGGTTCGGTCGACGAGTTCTGGTTCTGGATCAACCCGTTCATCTGGGCAGAGGGTCCGAGGATCTTCGACGGCGTGGGGCCGGTTCGCCTCGAGCTCGTCGCGTCCACGCCGTATCGATCAGGCGTCGTGTGGCTGCGGTACCGTCCCGCGACGGGCTGAGCGAATCAACGCCGCCTCTCGCGCATGCGGCTCGGGCTTCACGGCCCGGGCGTGTCGCGTACAAGCCCCGATGCCCCGAAGGCGGATCGTTCGACGTGGTGACGTGGAGCGATCAGGCCGACCTGTTCTGCGAGGGCAGCGACCCGTACGAGGGACCGGACTGCCCGAACCATGCGGAGTAGCGTGGGGCACCTGCTTTCGTATCGGTGCGCCGTTCAGGATCCGGCTCATCCGCCAGCCTAGCCGTCGTCGCCACTCTCGGGCCGGGGCCTGCGGAGCGCACGGTCCCTGGCCGCGGCGGCCTTGCGCCGGGTGTAGTTGAGCGCCCGCTGGGCCCAGACGTACTCGCTGGCCAGCACCGCGAGGCCCGCGAGGATCAGGAGCAGACCGGGTCCCGGGATCACCAGCAGCACAAGCCCGATCGCGACCAGCCCGAACCCGGCGATGCTGACCGCGATCCGGCGGCCGTTGCGCCAGATGAAGCGCAGGGTGACGCCGAAGGGGTACCAGAC
>JBOGVL010000258.1:0-4500 GCA_050692535.1 Actinomycetota bacterium
TTCTCCGCCAGTCGGAGCTCGTCCTCCGCCGCGTCCAGGTCCTCCTCGGCTCGGTCGACGTCGGCCTGCAGTCGCTCGTAGTCGGGAAGCATCGCACCCAGCAGCTTGCGTTCGCGCCGGCGAGCCAGGAGCGCGGTCTCGAGCGCGGTCGTCGATGTTCCCTCCGTCGCCGCCTGCAGGATGTCGCTCTCCAGCCGCGCGATATCGGACACGACGATGAGGTACTGCTCCCGGGGGAGCGCCACCCCGGTCTCGAGGAGGAACTCCTCGAGAAGAGTCTGGGCCGCGTCGAGATCCGACTCGGCCGTTCGGACACGGGACCTGAGCACATCGAGGTCCTGCCCGAACGGGAGCTGGATCTCCGCGACGAGGTCGAATGCAGACTGCGTCGCGAGCTCGACGACCCTGGCGGCGTCCTCCGCGTTCGTCCCTCGATAAGAGATCCGCACCAGGCTGCTGCTTCCCATCTGGGCCGTCTCCAGCCCGTCGCGAACCGCCCCCGCCTCCGTGCCGACCTCGTCGGCGATCGCCGTCACGATCGGTGCCGACACGATGGCTTGCTCGAAGTTCGCCATGTACTGCGCGACGGACCCCGAGCTCGACCCTCCCGCGACGGACGCCGGCACGGTGAGGACGGACTGCGCCTCGAACTGCTCGGGCGTGTCGGCAAGGAGCGCGAACGTCACTGCACCCGCCACCACGGGGAGCAGGACGAGGACCGACAGACGCCATCCAATCCCGGAGACGTGGTCTCGAATCTCCATCCGCCCAGTCTCTCAGGACCGACGCCGTGATGAGAGACGCCGCCAGACGTGTGTGGCGCCCGCGAGCGGAGCGCGTGCGCGGAGGGGCGACCGTCGGCACCAGGCTCGGCAAGGCCGTGGGCACGGTGCGCCGCCACGGCCCGGGGGGATGTCTTCACCTGCTCTGGGTCTGCTGGTTCGAGCCTCTGCGAATGCGGCCCTACTCGCTGTACACCAAGGTGCTCCGCCGGGTCGTCGAGCGCCGGCGGCGACGGACGGCGGCGGCGGACCTCGCGCGGTGGCGCTCCCGGCGGGAGGAGGTGCTCCGGGTCGCCCACGTCGCAGCTCCTCGGCCGGACTCGCTCCTCGACCCCGAGGCGCTGGATCGGATCCGGGCTGCCGAAGGTGGCGAGCGCGAGATCGTCCTCGCGGACATCGACCAGGACGGATTCCTCCTCTCCCGCGTCGGGGCGCTCCGCGGTGCCTCGATCGTGGCGCCCGACCGCTTCGTCCCGCGCGCCCGGTACGACCTCGCGGTCGTCGCGCTCGAAGGCGTGGTCGGCGTCAAGAAGCACTTCAAGGGGAACGTGTCGGCGTTCGTGGCGGAGCTCGCGGCCGGACACGACCTGCGTAGAGCCGGCTGCCGCGTGCCGGCCATCCTCGACGTGGACTTCGACGGACTCACGATCACGTTCGAGTACCTTCCCGGGCCCGTCCTCCGGGAGGAGCTGGCCCGACGAGGGGCGCTCCTGCGAGACCGCGACGTCGATGCCCACCCGGAGCTCCGACGGCTGCGGCGGGGGCAGCGTCGCGACCGCTGCATCGAGGAGGGCCGGGCCGTGCTCGATGAGGTCCTCGATCCCGAGGCGATCGAACGGCTCTTCGCGGAGCTCCGGAAGATCCACACGGCCGGGTACGTGCTCCACGATCTGAAGTTCGGGAACGTCATCTTGGACCCCTCCTCGGGCGAGCCGTATTTCATCGATTTCGACCGGGCCCGCTCGTATCCGGACGTGAGCCCGCTCGCGTTCCGCTTCCTCCGCGACCGGGACTACGAGAAGTTCAACGCGCACTTCGGAGCGCGAAAGCCGATCCACCGTCGGGTTCGGACCTGGGCGAAGCGCGGAGACGTCCGCCTGGAGCGTCTCTATCCGCCGATGTATCTCGAGGGGGGCCTTCGGTTCGGAAGGATTTGGAGCACCGACGCCGGCTACGGCCGGTGGCGGTACATCCTCCGCGACAACCTCCCGCCGCTCTCCGGCGCTCGCATCCTGGACCTGGGCGCGAACAACGGGTTCAACGCGATTCAGATGATGCGGTCGGGTGCGCGAGAGGTGGTCGCCGTCGAACGCGATCGCCACGCGGTCGCCCAGGGATGCTTCGTGAGGGAGCTGTTCGAGTGGGCGGACAATCGCTCCTACCCGCTCACCTACCTCGACGAGAGCATGGAGCGGTTGTCGCGGCTGGCCCTCGGCACGTTCGACCTCGTGACCGCCCTGTGCTCCATCTACTACCTCGACGACCGAGAGATCGCGACGCTCGTTCGTCACGTCAGCACCATCTCGGACACCCTGGTCCTCCAGTGCAACACGGATCGACACCTCCACCGTTCGGATCCTCGAACCTTCGAGAAGGCGTCGGTCGGGTACGCGACGGCGGCCCTGCGCCGCAACGGGTTCCCGCGCACGCGGCTCGTCGCGCCGCGCGGATACAGCCGTCCCCTCCTGATCGGCCGGCGGGACGCACGATGATCCGCGACCAGGCGCCAGCGGGCATGGAGCAGGGCGATCTGGGAGCCCAGGCGAAGCGGGCGGCCGTCTGGGCCCTCCTCGACAAGTGGGTGACCCGTACCGTCACCACGGTCGTCTTCATCGTCCTGGCCCGGCTCCTCACGCCCTACCAGCTCGGCGTCGGTGCGCTGGCACTCGTCGCCAGGAACGTCCTGAACGTCTTCATCGACCAGGGCTTCGGCAGGGCGATCATCCAGGTCCCAGTCCTCGAGCGTCGGTACCTCAACACCGCATTCTGGACGGCGATCGGGACGGGAACGTTGCTGACGCTCGTCACCCTCGGCGTGGCGCCGTTCGTCGCGCGCGTCGTGCTGGGCGACGCGTCGATCACGCCGCTGCTTCGAGTGCTCGCGATCTCGCTCATGTTCACCGCGTTGAGCAGCACCCAGAACGCGTTGCTCCAGCGTGAGCTCGCCTTCCGGGAACTTGCGATTCGCCGGGTCGTCGCACAACTCGTGGCCGGGGTCGCGGCCGTCACCGTCGCGTCCCTCGGCGGCGGGGCGTGGAGCCTCGTCGTCCAGACGCTCCTGCAGACAGGTGTCGGCGCGGTGATCCTGTGGCGCTACAGCGCCTGGCGCCCGGGGCTGGAGTTCGATCGGGCGAGCTTCCGACCGCTGGCCCTGTTCGGTGCCAACATGGTCGGCATCGACCTCCTGAATGCCGTTCAGCAGCAGGCCGACAACTTCCTGGTCGGGCGATCGCTCGGGGCGGCGGCGCTCGGGATCTATGCCGTTGCGTTCCGCTTCTATTACGTGATCGTGGACGTGACGATGTCCTCGATGTCGAACGTGGCTCTGTCGACCTTCTCCCGCGTCCAGGCGGATCTCTCCGTGGCCCGGCGGACCTACCTCACCGCCACCCGTCTGACGAGCGTGGTCGCCTGGCCCATCTTCCTCGGGATTGCGGTGGTGGCGCCGGAGCTGATCTCGGTCCTCGTGGGCGACACGTGGCGCGCGGCGGTGCCCGTCCTCCGCGCGCTCTGCCCGGCCGGATTGATCCTCTGCCTGACATACCTTGACCGGAGCCTGACCATCGGCCTCGGACGGCCCCGGTTGGCGCTCGCGGTCGCCGCGGCCGGCGTCGCTCTCCGCCTCGTCGGGTACGTGGTCGGGGTGCAGTTCGGCGTCGTGGGCGTGGCCGTGGGGCTCAGCGTGTCGTCGATCCTCTTCTGGCCCGCCCGCGTGCTGGTCGTCCGACGGCTGACGGGCCTGTCGATCGCCAGCTACGGACGTCAACTGATCTCGGCGGCGCTGTCCAGCGTGATGATGCTGCTGGTGCTGCTGGGGACGCGCCGGCTCCTCCTGGGTCACGTCGGTGACCTCGGCCTCCTCGCGGTCGAGGTGCTCACCGGCGCCGCGGCGTATGCGCTCTCGCTCGCCGTGATCGATCGCGGATCCGTGCGGGAGCTGGTGGGCCTCGGTCGGTCGGTCCTGTCGGACAGCAGGAGGAACGACCGATGAGCCGACGCGAGTCCGGCGCGGTCGGCACCTTCGTCGGGAAGGTCCGCCAGAACTGGCAGTGGGGAAGAACGCACGGCTGGGCGGACCTCATCGAGGAGCACGATCTCAACCCCCTGGTTCGTGCGCGACGGGGCCTCCGGAAGGCCAAGTGGCGTGCGGGGCAGGACCGGGATGCCTCGGCCACGCCGGTGTTCCTGGTGGGGGCTCAGCGGTCGGGGACGAACATGATGGCCCACGGCCTGGACGAGGCGCCCGAGTTCCAGGTCTACAACGAGGGGAACGCCCGGGCGTTCCGCAACTTTCGCCTTCGGCCGCTGAGCGAGATCGAGCCACTGATCGAGCGGAGCGGCGCGGAGTTCGTGCTGTTCAAGCCGCTCTGCGACACGCACCGTACGGCGGAGCTGCTCGATCGCTTCCGCCCACGAGCGCGGGCGATCTGGGCGTATCGGGACGTCGACGGCCGAGTGCGATCGGCGCTGGCGAAGTTCGGCGACTCGAACCTGCAGG
>JBOGVL010000259.1:0-4483 GCA_050692535.1 Actinomycetota bacterium
CTCCTCGGGCGTCGTGGCCCGGATCGCGACGACCGCGGTCAGCCCGCGGGCGAGGCCGAAGGGCGCCAGCACGGCGGCGCCCACGAGCGGCCGGCCGCTCGCCACGGCGGCCGCGGCTACCACGGCCAGCGTGCCGTGGGACAGATAGGTGAGGAATCCCACCCCCAGGCCGAGCCCGTACAGGAACGACGCCGGCCCGAACGGGAAGTAGGTCCGCCACCAGTCCGGTACCTGGCGGCGCAGTTGCGGGACGGGCACGCGGAGCCCGAAGGCCTCGCTCGCGAGAAACAACCCCGCGCACCCGGCGACGATCGCGAACCCGGCCGCCCCCCACGGCGCGGCGAGCAACCCTCCGACCAGGCCGAGGATCGCCCCGAACGTGGCCGCCGCGATCGTCGCGCCGGTGACGTGGGCCGCCAGGAGCACCGCCCAGCGGCTCCTTCGTCCCCCGTGGACCACGGGGGTGATGGTCTCCACCATCGAGAGCCCTCAGGGTCCGAACAACGTCGTGATGCCGGCTACCACCGATGCGGCGATCACCGCCGCGGCGAGCGGGTCGCTCAGCACCGGACGTTCAGCTCCTGGTACGCGATGCAGAACACGCGGAGTCCCCGTTGGCAGTAGCCCCGGACCGCGCCGTCGCCGTTGATCCGGATCGCCGAGCGGGAGCAGCAGTCCGAGATGTGGCGGATCCGCCCGTTGCAGCACCGGCTCCAGCCGCCGCCGAACTTCGGGTTCCGGACGAAGGGGTACCGCTCCGGGACGACCGCCTGACAGATCTTCCGGCGGTGCTGTCGCTCCGAGAGATAGATGAAGCCGGCGTCGTCGACCGGATAGCCGTAGACGGGATGGACGGGGAACCCGAAGGCGTCGACCCTCGAGTTCGGCGTGTAGGGGTGCGGGCACGAGCCGGTCGTGAAGATGTGCCCGCAGATGTGATACGCCTCGGCGCGTTCGGGGGCCAGGGCCACCGCGACCATCGCGCCGCCCGAGAGCGCCACGACCGCCCGGCCGAGCTTGCCGAGGAACGACCGGCGACTGGTCCGACGAGCGAGCTCGGTCCCGGCGCGTTCGACTCGGCCCCTCAACTCGCGCGGCGCTCCTCGGCCTCGGAGATACGCCGACGGGCCGTGTCCACGAGCCCCTCGATCTGCTCGAGCGAGTTCGCGGTCCCCTTCGATCGCACGGCGCCGCCCTCGTCGAGCACCACCACGAAGGGAACGCCCGGCACGCGGTACGCCACCTCGAGCTCGGGGTCCGAGACGACCTGCGAGACGAGCCCGCCGGCGGCGGCCGCGGCGGGCAGCGAGGGCAGGAGGTGCTCGCAGACCGGGCAGGTCGGCGAGACGAACGTCAGCAGCCTTCGCGGCCCGGGGCCGCCCACGAGCGTGCGCGTCCCGTCGCGGCCCCGGGCGGTCCTCGCCTCGGGGATCTCGCCGAGCGCCGGTCCCTCCTCGTCGACCTCGAGCGCGCCGAGCGGCTCCAGGCGCAGGTGCAGAACGCCGATCTGGCGGGCGAGGGCGACGACGACCACGACGAGCACCGCCAGCAGGGCCCACTGGACGACGAAGGCCGCGGCCCACCATCCGGACACGCGGCCTCAGCCCCTCTCCGATGCCTCCGGCTCGGCCGGGGCGGGCGCGTCGGCGGGTTCGTCCTTCGAGGTTCGCGGCAGTGTGCTCGGTGCGGTCCAGGTGGGGTCTCCGTCCTTGCCGAGGAACTGCAGCACGGGGGAGCCGTCACCCGTGAGCCCCATGATGGCGCGGAGCTCGCCGTCCTTGTTCAACAGGCGGAGGATCGGCGACCCCTCGGCCGCCAGGCCGAGCCGGGCGCGGACCTTTCCGTCCTCGTCTTGGAGGGAGATCGTCGGGGAGCCTTGCTGGGCAAGCGAGTACACGAATCCGAGCTCGCCGTCCTTGTTCCGGAGCGCGAGCGTCGGGGAGCCCTCGGACCCGAGCCCGAACTTGGCCCGCACCTTGCCGTTCCGGTCGACCATCGCGAGGCTCGCGGAGCCGTCCGAGAAAAGGCCGAAGGTCGCACGCACCTTTCCGTCGTCGTCGGCGATCGCGAGGCCGGCCGAGCCGTCCGGTTGGACCCCGTAGCGGGCGCGGAGCTTCTCGTCGGGTCCGTAGAAGGAGAGGAAGGGCAGGTCGTCGTTGGTCACACCGAACCGCGCGCGAACCCGACCCTCGGAATCCTCGATCTCGATCTCGCCCGCCCGGATGACCCGCTTCCTCATCGATCGCCCCTCGCCGCCACCGCCCACCGCTCTCGCGAAGTCTAGGACGGTCCGATGCGCGGGCGCGCGACTTTCCACGCTCGATGTCGGGCGGTCGCCCGGTTCCGACCCTGGATGCGAGAAACCGCCGCGACCCGAGGGTCACAGCGGTCTCTCGTCGCGGACTGTAGGGGGCCACCCGTCGAGCGGTCAACCCGAGACGCGTCGTTTTGTCACTTTTTCTCGACGCGCTCGACACGGAGCGTGCAGGCCTGCAGCCGATCGGAGGACGGTTCGACGCCGATGCCGGGCCCGGTCGGGACCGCCATGGTGCCGTCGGGCGCCAGCTCGAACGGCTCGGTGAGGTCCTCGTCGAAGTACCGCCGGCTCGCGCTGGTGTCGCCCGGGAGCGTGAAGTTGGGCATCGCCGCCAGGGCGAGGTTGGTCGCTCGCCCGATCCCGGTCTCGAGCATCCCGCCGCACCACACCGGGACGCCCTGGGCGGCGCAGACGTCGTGGACGCGGCGGGCCTCCAGCACACCCCCGACCCGCCCCTGTTTGATGTTGACGATCCGGCACGCGCCGAGCTCGATCGCCGCCGAGGCGACCGCCGCCGACCGGATCGACTCGTCCAGGCACAGATCGGTCCGGATCCGCGACTGCAGCTTCGCGTGGTCGACCAGGTCCTCGTGATGCAGTGGCTGCTCCGCCATGAGGAGGTCGAACGCATCCAGCTCGCGGAACACCCCGACGTCCTCGAGCCGGTACGCGGCGTTCGCGTCCACCGACAACGCGAGGTCGGGGTGCGCCTCGCGGACGGCTCGGACCCGCTCCACGTCGGTCCCGGGCTCGATCTTCAGCTTGATCCGCCGGTATCCCTCCCCCACGTAGCCGGCGACCTGCTCCAGGAGGCGGCCGATCTCCGACGCGATCCCGACGGAGACGCCACAGACGACCCGGTCGCGCTCCGCTCCGAGGAACGTTGCGAGGGAACGACGCTCTGCACGGAGCATCGCGTCGACGACCGCGTTCACGAGCGTGGCCTTCGCCATCGGGTTCCCGCGGACGAACCCGAAGGCGCGCTCGACGTCGTCGATCGCCACCTCGCCCGCGTCCAGCAGGGCCGGGGCCAGGAGGTCCCGCAGGACGAGCCACACGCCGTCGTTCCATTCCTCCGAGAAGTCCGGCTCGACCCCGGCGACACACTCTCCCCACCCCTCCGCGTCGTCGGTCTCGACGCGCGCCAGCAGGCACTCCTTCCGCGTCATCTCGCCGAAGCTCGTCCGGAAGGGCCGCACCAGCGGCAGGCCCACCAGCCGGAGCTCGACCGAGCGGACCTGGGTCACGGCTCCGGCTCGCGCGCCTCGGCGCGGCCGTAGGACCGCGCGAACACGTACGCGCTGCGCTCGCGGTCGAAGCAGGCACCAACGAGGCCTCGGGCGAGACATGCCTCCGCGGCGTCGGCGACGGCGTCGCGCCACGCCCGCGAGAGCTCCCGATCGGATGCCCGGAGCTCCTCGTGATCGGCGGGGATCTCCACGATCGCCGCATCCCCGGCGAGATCGCCGACGCGCTCGGGCGCGCGGTCCGCGGTGCGGCGCACCACCGTCGGGTCGCCGGACACGTCGATCGTCCACGGGCCGGGCGGCCGGTGGAGGTCCCAGCGGACGACGAAACGATCGCTCCGATCCCCCCGGTTCAGCGCGTCGGTCATCTCGCCGTAGAAGTTCCGCTCGAACCGATCGACCACCGCGCCGAGCTTGTGGAGGTTGAAGTAGGCGTTCCGGGCGACGAGCGGATCGAAGGTCCAGCGGACGAACCCGATGTCCTGGTCGAGCGCCTGCGCGCGCTGCGCGAGCTTGAGGGCGAAGCCGACTCCTCGGTGCCGCCGGTCGGGGATCGCCGCCAGCATGTGCGAGTGCACGTGCAGACCCTCGTTGGGATCCACGCCCGCCCATCCGAGCACGTACCCGATCAGGTCCTCGCCGGCATAGGCGCCGTACGGGACGTTCCCGCTCTCGGCGAGGGCCCGAAGCAGCTCTCGGGGAAGCCCTTGTTCGTCCCCCCACGTCGCCGACAACACGCGGGCGATCCCTTCGGCATCCTCCAGGGACGTGAGGGGGCGGAGCTCCACGCCGGCGGCGGCGGCCGCGCGGTGGGCGAACTCCCAGGCCTCGCTCACGCGGGCGAGTCTAGCGACGGGGCCCGGGCTCACGAACGCGAGAGGGCCCGCGCCATGCGCGAGCGCTCTCGGCGCTCGATCCC
>JBOGVL010000260.1:0-4448 GCA_050692535.1 Actinomycetota bacterium
CAGCGAGACCGGGAGCGCCGCCGGCCCCCACGGGACGGGCACCGGGGTGCCGGCCGCGACGGCGGCCGCGGCGATCGCGGCCACCCCGATGCCGAGCACGACGACGGGCGGAAGGCCGGGGCGACCGCCCGCGCCCGGAACCGCGATGGCGGCGAGCCCGATCGCGGCGTAGCTCGCGACGAACAGCCCGACCCGGGCGGACGGCGTTTCCGCCACGAAGGGGCGCACGGCGAGCACGCCGACCGAGGCGGCGACGACCGCGAGACCGGCGGCGGACCTCGTGCGATCCAGCTCGAGCCGCGCGCTCAACCCCGTACCTCGAACGCGACGACCGCCACGACCCGGGGGTCGAACGGCGCGTGGTCCGCCGCGACGAACTCCACCGTCAGCCGGTGGGGCCCGGGCGCGACGTCCGGGATCGACTGACGGAGCCCTTCGGTCATCGAGATCAGTTCGTCGTCCAGCAACACGTGGAGGTGTCCTTCGTCCGGCGAGAGCTCCGTCGTGGTCAGCGGCACGATCCTCGCACCCTCCAGGCCGACCCGCAGGTTCACGGTCGCGCCGCGCACCACCTCCCCGTTCTTCGGCGAATCGATCGTGAGCTCGGCCGCGCTGCTCGGCCGCGCGATGGGTGAGGTCGTGGCGCCCGGCGACGGCGATCCGCCGCCGTCGGAGCCGCTCCCACACGCGGCCAGCGACCATGCCAGGAGGGTCGCCACCATCAGGTGTCGGGTCACGCGCATCCGGGCCATCATCCCTCGAAGGTCTGCTCGAACGATCCGACGAGCTCGCCGGGGTCGGCGAGCGCCTCGATGCCGAAGGTGTACGTGCCGGGTTCCAGGTCGAGGTTCGCGGCGACGTGGCCCTCCGAGAGCGAGAGCAGCTCCGGCTCGAACCCGCGGCCGTCGGGCGGCGTGACGCGGACCACGATGTGGTGCAGCGGCAGCTCCCCACCGCCGGGGTCGAACGCCGTCACGTGGAGCTGGTTCGTGCGGCCGGGGACTCCCGGATCGACGTACGCCTGGATCGTGACGTCGCCGTCGAAGAAGAACGTGTACAGGTCCGGCTGCCCTTCGACGCGCGAGACCTCCACCCGCGGCTCGGAGCGGATCGGGGTGACCTCGAGCGGCACCTCGACCGAGCCGGCCCCCGACTCGATCGTCACGTCGACCTCCCAGTCCCCGGCGACCGACAGCTCCGTCCCCTCGGCGCGCCAGTTGCCGTCCTCGCCGGGCTCGAGCAGGAGCTCCGAGCCGACCTCAGGGCGGTCGGGCAGTCGGAAGGAGAGCGTGACGCGGCGCGCGTCCACCGGTTCGCCCGTGTCGTAGTCGGTGATCGTGGCCACGAACGTGTTGGGCCCGACCGTCCCCGGCGAGATCTCGAGCCGGACCCTGGTGGTGGTGGCGAAGTCCGAGCCCGAGACCAGGAGCGGCTCCGGTCCTGTAGGAGGCCGCGCCATCCCGCCGGCCTGCGGCGGCAGCCCGGTCAGCACGCCGGTGAGGGCGAGCACGCCGCCGGCGAGGGCGAGCTCGCCCCCGACGGTTCGGAGCAGCGGTCGCGAGCCCAGCTCGTCGAACCGCCGCACGTGCCGGTACCGGTTGAGGGCGCCGAGGGCCACGATGGGCACCACGACCGCGAGCTTGACGAGCAGCGTCGTCCCGTACCCGTTGTCGAAGGCGTGCAGCCACCACGTGAGCCCGCCCAGCTCGTTCGACGAGCGCAGCACCCCGGTGACGAACAGGACGCCGAGCCCGCCCGCGGCGATCGTGGAGTAGCGACGCACGCGCTCGGCGTCGACCCCGCGGACGAGGCCGACGACGAGCCACACCAGTCCTCCGATCCACGCGCCGGCCGCGGCGAAGTGGCCCGTCTGTAGCAGCGCTTGCGCGACCGATCCACCGGCGTGCCCGCCCGTGGCGCGGACGGAGATCGCGGCGCCGGCCGCGGCGGCCAGCAGCAGGAGCGTGGCCGTGTTCGTCCGGATCGACGCGACGAGGACCGCGACCCCGGCGACCGCGACCGCGACCCCCAGCCGAACGAACGCCGCGCCGACCTCGGACTCGAGCAGGGTTCGGAGCGACACGTCGACCGTGGTGCGCTCCTGGAGCGTCATCACGACCACGCCGACAGCGGCGAACGTCCACGCGCTCCCGAGGATCCACGGCCGCGCCACCGCCCGGGGCCCGAAGGCCAGCAGCCCGGCGAGGGCGGCGCCGAAGAGCACGATCAGACCGGCGTACAGCGCCCACCGCCCCGCGACCGACGCGACGGTCGGTGGGGGCGTCTGCTCCTGCGATGTCGGCGGCACCGACGGTACGTCCTCGGCCGACACGCCGACCCCGAACGAGAACGCGTCGGACGTCACGTGGCCGTCGGTGGTCGACACCGTCCGCCACGTGACCGTGTAGACGCCGTCGGGGAGGTCGTCGACGCGGACCCGGATCGTCCGGTCCCCTCCCGGGACGCGCTCGACGGGGCCCGTCGGGACGTCGGCCCCGGTCTCGTCCACCACGCCGACCGTCGTGAGGGACAGGTCCGGCGGCTCGCTGAACGCCAGGACGACCTCCTCGGGCGATACGTCGAGCAACTCGCCATTCGCGGGCTCGGTCTCCTCGATCACCGCGTGCGCGGAGGCGGCCGGCGCGAACACCGACGTCCAGGCGGCCACCGCGAGGAGCCCCGCCCCGGCCGCGAGCGCGAGCCGCCTCACCCGCTCGCCCGGATGATCGTGAGGGTCGCGGTGACGCGCGGATCGAACGGCGCGTGGTCGGCGGCGACGAACTCCGCCTGGAGCCGGTGGGCGCCCGGATCCAGGTCGCCGATCTCGACCTGCTGGGCCACGCCGTAGGTCATCGAGACGATCTCGCCGTCGAGGAACAGGTGGATGTGTCCGGTGTCCGGCGCGACGGCGGTCGTCGTCGCCCGGACCACCCGGCCGCCGTCCAGCTCGAGCCGGACCGTAAGGGTGTCTCCCTCGACCGTGATGCCGGGGGCGGGGTCGATGAACGCGATCGTCGCCGTGGAGGCCGGCCTCGGTCCGCCCGCCGTCGGCCAGACGAGTCGGGGAACGACGAAGGCGCTCACGAGGACCACCGGTGCCGCCGCGACGAGCGCCCAGGCCGCCCATCGGGGTAGGCGCGGGAACCCGCGATCGCGCAGCCGGGACAACCCGGCCCAGCCCGCCACGATCGCGGCCGCGACGAGCATCGACGAGCCGAACTCGTCGGCCCCTCCCGCGTGAGCGAGCATCGATCGGACCCTTTCCGCTTCAGGCCGCCTTCCGCCGAGCGAGGATCAGCGCGCCGATCCCCACGAGCAGCCCGATCGCGCCGACGACGATGCCGATGAGACCCACGATCTTCGCGGTCGAGGCGTCGTCGGCGGCCTGGTCGAGCTCCGTCGACGCCGCGGTCGCGGCGCTCCGGACCTCGTCGATCTGTTCGGTGAGGCGAGGAACCTCGCGGTCGATCCGTTCGGCGAGCTCCCCGGTCGTCGGGTCCTGCACCGGGAACTCGATGTCCGCGGGGTTCTCCACGTCGCTGAACGTGTCGGGCCCCGACGTGAACGTCTCGTCGATCTCCTCTCGGTCGATCGTGCCCGAGAAGTGGAACTCGTACTGCCCGGCGCGGGTCGGGATGAACCACGCACGATAGTCGCCGGGTGTGCCGAACTCGCCGACGGCGAAGAAGGGCTCGAGCTCGAGCGCCATCGTCTCATCCCCGAACGCGACCTCCACGACGAGCGTGTCGCCGAGGTCCACGACCGGATCTCCGTCGTGCTCGAGCAGCAGCTGCACGCTGTTGGGTTGTCCCGCGTACGCGGGCTCCGTGCCGAAGCCGACGACCATCAGGAGGTCGCCGTCGCCGGTGGGGCGCCCCTCGTGGGCGAGCGCCGACGGCGCGAGGCCGACGACGAGTGCGATGCCGAGGCCTGCGGCCGCGAGGGACCGCGCGATGCGTCCGATCATTGGGGTCCTCCAATGTGTGCTCCCGGGGCGCGGCCCAAGAGGTCGCGCCTTCCTTGCGAGGGGAGGCTCAGGAGGGGGGAGCGCGGACGTTCCGGGCGAGGGCGACGACGCGCCCGCGGGGCGCCTGGGCCACCGACTGGATGGCCGCGACGACGACCGGCCCGGGAGCCGTCACTCGGAAGGGCAGCGCGTCCGCGAGCCGGGCCACGGCCCGGGATGTCCATCGCAACACGGCGGCACCCGCGATCGCCACCGCGACCTGGACGACGATGCCGATCGCGAGGAGGTGATCGTGCACCAGGTCCCCGAGGGGGGCGCCGGCGACGAGCCGTTCGAGGGTCTCCTGGCCCGCGAAGGCCCCGACCTGCACGACGGCGAGCGCGACGGCGACGGAGGCGAAGGCCGAGGTGTCGCGGCGGCCGCGGGCCGACCACGCCCGGACGACGAGCGCGACGACTCCCGCGAACGCGATCATCAGCGC
>JBOGVL010000261.1:0-4392 GCA_050692535.1 Actinomycetota bacterium
GATCTTCTCGCGCTCGGACAGCGAGTTGATCGCCGCGGCCAGCAAGCCCCGGGTCTCCTGCCCCTCGAGTCCCGTCGTCGGGTCGACGCTTCGATCGGCGAGCGTGTCCAGCAGCGAGACCTGCTCGCCGCGATCCGTCCCGACCGAGAGCAGCTCGTCGAGGGCGAGCACGGAGACGAAGGAGATCTGGTTGATGACGTCGTGGAGCTCGGGGAGCGAGACTCCGAGCCGGTCGGCCAGCTCTCGCTCGCTCGGCGCACGCTTTAGGATCGACTCCAGGTCCGCGTAGGCCTTCTCGATCTCCCGGGCCTTGAAGCGCACCGAGCGTGGCACCCAGTCCATCGCCCGGAGCTCGTCGATGATCGCCCCTTTGATCCGGGGGATGGCGTACGTCTCGAACTTGTTCCCTCGGGCGGGCTCGAACTTCTCGAGCGCGTCGATGAGCCCGAACATCCCGTAGGAGACGAGGTCGGCCTGCTCCACGCTCGCCGGAAGACCGGTCGCCACACGGCTCGCCACGTACTTGACCAGCGGGGCGTAGTGGAGGATCAGGCGTTCGCGCGCCGCGGGCGACGCGCTCGCCTTGAACTCCGCCCAGAGCAGCTCGAGCTCGACCGCGGCGTCGTTCGCCGGCTCCTGCGCCGGGGTGCGGGTCTCGGCCGGCTTCCTCGGCTTTGCGCCCTTGGCCGGGGCCCGCGGTGACGGTTTGGCGGGGGCCTTGGCGGTGGCCTTGGCCGGCCGCTTCTCCGTGGTCCTGGTCGCCCGCGCCATCACGCCCTCGGGTGGCTCTGTCGGTAGGCCTCGAACAGGCGCGACCGCGTGACGTGCGTGTATCGCTGCGTCGTCGCGACGCTCGCGTGCCCGAGCAGCTCCTGAACGGCCCTGATGTCGGCTCCTCCCTCGAGCAGGTGCGTCGCGAAAGAATGCCGCAGCGTGTGCGGCGTCACCCGGCGCCCCGAGAGCGTGGCGTCTCCGTATCGTCCCACAAGGCGTCGGATGTCGCGTACCCCGACTTGGGTGTTCCTGCGATTCAGGAAGAGCGCGTTCGTGGGGGTCTCGGGGACCATCCGGGGCCGCCCGTCGCGGATCCAGGCACGGATCGCCTCCCGTGCCGGGTCCGACAGCGGAAGCTCCCGCTCCTTGGATCCCTTGCCCATGACGAGCACGCGGCCCCGGTCGAGGTCCACCCGGTCGAGCGTCAGGCCGGCGACCTCGCTCACGCGCAGACCCGAGCCGTACATCACCTCCAGGATCGCGCGGTCGCGGAGCGCCACCGCGTGTTCGAGGTCGTCGCCGTCGCCGGGGGTCGGGGCCTCGACCAACGCCGCGGCCTCGGGCACACGCAGCACGGTCGGCAGACGGGACGCCACCTTCGGGCGGCCGAGGAGCGCGGCGGGGTCGGCCGCGACGTGCTCGTTGGAGGCCGCCCACCGATAGAAGGTGTGGATCGCCCCGACGCGGCGCGCCACCGACGCCCGCGCGTAACCGAGCGTCGCGAGCTGCGCGAGGAACCGACGGAGGACGTTCAACGTGACGTCCGAGAGCCCTCGGCCTCCGCGGGACAGGAACGTCGCAAGCTGGACGAGGTCGCGGCGATAGGCGACCACGGTGCTCTCGGCGAGGTGGCGCTCGAGCGCGAGATGGTCGCAGAAGCCCTCGATCAGGGCGGCGTCGCGCCGGGGAAGGGGCTCACGGGTCATCGGTACGCGACCCTTGTATCAACCACACCCGAGACGTTCAAGCGTCCGGCTCGTCGACCCCCCGTCGTCCTACGATGGCAGACCGATGGAGCTCGACCTGTTCGTGACCCCCGGGCTGGGAGACAACAGCTATCTCCTGGTCTCGGGCGGCGAGGCCGCCGCGATCGACCCGCAGCGCGATGTGGCGAGACTCCTCGACGCGGCCGCCGCCCGTGACGCGCGGATCCGCTTCGTCATCGAGACCCACGTGCACAACGATTACGTCTCCGGCGCCGCCGAGCTGCGCGCCGCGACCGGCGCCGGGATCGTCGGCCCCGCGAGGGCCGGCTACGCGTTCGGCGCCCGCCCGCTGGAGCCGGGTGACGAGCTGACGGTCGGCGAGCTCACCCTCCGCGCGATGGCCACGCCGGGGCACACGTTCGAGCACACGGCCTACTTGCTCCGCGAGCCCGGAGCCTCGGCGCCCACGGCGCTGTTCTCCGGAGGCAGCCTGATCGTCGGGAGCGCAGGCCGCACCGACCTCCTCGGTCCGGAACGGACCGAGGAGCTCACCCGGCTGCAGTTCCGGACGATGCGATCGCTGGCCGAGCTGCCCGACGAGGTGCTGCTGCTGCCGACGCACGGCGCCGGCAGCTTCTGCGCGACCTCGGCTCCGGGCGAGCGGCGCACCTCGTCGCTCGGCGCCGAGCGCATCGCGAACCCCGCACTCACCGCCGTGGACGAGGCGCTGTTCGTGCAGCAGCAGACGACCGGGCTACAGGCCTACCCCCACTACTACGCGCACATGGCGCCGATCAACCGGGCGGGGCCGGCCGTCTTCGGTGAGGTGCCGCTCCCCCCGACACGGTCCGCGGACGAGGTGGCGGGGATGCTCGAGGCCGGCGCGTGGCTCGTGGACGCGCGCGACGGCGGCTCCTTCGCGACCGCTCACGTTCCGGGGTCGTTGAACATCCCGCTCGAGGAGTCGTTCGGCAGCTACGTGGGATGGCTGGTGCCGTTCGGTGCCGAGGTCGTTCTGCTCCTGCCCGATCGGTCCGACCTCGTCGAGGCCTCGACCCAGCTCTTCCGGATCGGGTACGAGCGCCTCGGTGGCCGTCTGGAGGGCGGGGTCGAGGCGTGGCGCGCATCCGGACGCGCCGTGCGCTCGTATCCGACGATCACGATCGCGGACCTGGTGGACGAGCTCGCCGGAGGCGTTGCGGGCGACGTGACCGACGTTCGTCAGCGATCCGAGTGGGAGACCGGTCACCTCGATGACACGCGGCACGTCTTCATCGGCGACCTCGGCGACCGGCTCGAGGAGTTCGACACGACCGCCGCCACCACCGTGGTGTGCGCGAGCGGCTACCGCTCCGCGATGGCCGCGAGCGTGCTCGACCGCGCCGGCCGCCCCGTTCGCCTGGTGCCGAAGAGCGGCATCCCCCGGGCGCTGAAGATCCTGGCACGCTCAACCTGAGGCGGCGCCCCGCAGGGTGGGCTCGAAACGGCCGCCGACGTTGCGAACGAGTCCCCGGAGCTCGAGCCGCATCAGCACGGCCACGACCTCCGGCACGCCGGCGCCGAGGGCGCCCGCGACCCGATCGGGAAGCGTGGGGCCCGCGAGTCGGTCGAGCACCCGCCGCTCGTCGTCGGAGAGCTCGGACCGCTCCGCGAGCCGGCCGGCCTCGGTCCGGAGTCCGAGATCCTCGAGCAGATCCTCGGGCCCACGGATCATCGTCGCGCCGTCCCGGATCAGCTGGAGCGGAACGCCGGCCAGCGCGCTGGTGACCGGCCCGGGGACGGCGAACACCTCCCGGCCGAACTCCATCGCGTGCTCGGCCGTGATCATCGATCCGCTCCCCTTCGCCCCCTCCACGACGACCGTCGCGGCGCACAGGCCCGCCACGATGCGGTTGCGGGCCGGGAAGTTCCGCTGGAACGGCTGGGTCCCCGGGGCGTGTTCGGACACGACGGTCCCGGACCCGCGGATGCGGTGGATCAGCCGGCGGCTGCCCGGCGGGTAGATCACGTCGACGCCACATCCCATCACCGCGACGGTCCGCCCGTCGCGGACGCCGAGCGCGCCCTCGTGCGCGGCCGCGTCGACACCTCGAGCGGCGCCACTGACGACCGTCGCTCCGGCGAGTGCCAGCATTCGGCCGATCTCGCTCGCGATCTCTCGGCCGAGCTCCGTGCAGGCGCGGGCGCCCACGATCGCGACGGCCGACGACGACTCGGGGGGAGGCCGGCCGATCACGTAGAGCACCGCCGGCGGATCGTGGATGTGGCGGAGCTGGCTCGGGTACTCCGTCGAACCCCACGGCACCACCCGGGCCCCACATCCGGCGGCCGTCGCCGCGATCGTCTCGGGGTCGAGCACCCTCGCGAACTCGCGGTCGTTGGCGCTTCCCGCGCGCCCTTCCCGGATCCGGGCGAGGACGGCCGACGCGGTCCCGTGCTCGGCCGCGAGCGCGAGAAGCTTCCGAGGCGTCACGCCGTGGAGCGCCGAGAGCACGAGGACAGCTCGGCAGTCCTCCGCGGCCCGGGCGAACCCGTCCGGCCACACGGGGAGAGGCTGTTCGGGTCCGGCCGGATCGCCGACGGTTTCAGCCGGCACGCGCGAGCCCCTCCCTCGGATCGGCGGCGCGATAGGCGAGCGCCTCCACCACGTGGTCCGGCTGGATCAGCTCGTCGCGCGCGAGGTCGGCGATCG